>NZ_CANPVT010000026.1 GCF_947581735.1 Candidatus Palauibacter soopunensis | reverse complement strand
TTAGACTTACGTGATTTCCTGCCGGGATTCAGATCTCCGGTGCTCCGCCTGACGGCCATCGCGATCCGGCATCCGGCGATCAGGCGCGTGCCAGCCGCCAGCGCTCCCGCCGAGCCTCGAGGTTGTACTGCGTCATCACCAGCGCCGGCACGACGACCATGAGAAGGATCGTGGCGATGAACACGCCGAAGCCGACGGAGGTCGCCAGCGGCACGAGGTGCTGAGCGTAGGTACTCGTCTCGAACACGAGCGGGGCCACGCCCAGGAATGTGGTAATCGAGGTGAGCATGATCGCCCGGAATCTCTCCTTGGCCCCGCTGATGATCGCCTCCGAGGGCTCCAGGCCGGAGTCCCTGAGGTCGTTGATGAACCGGATCATCATCAGCGAGTCGTTCACGACCACGCCGAAGACGCCGACGAGTCCGTACAGCGACCACAGCCCCCAACTGAGACCGAGCAGCATGTGGCCGGCCAGCGCGCCGATCGCACCCAGTGGGACGGCGGCCATGATGATGAGGGGCTGGGTGTACGAGCCGAAGGGGATCGCCATCAGGCTGTACATGATGAGGAGAGCGAGAATGAGCGACCGGCCCAGCACGGAGATCGCGTGATCCTGCTCCTTTCTCTGACCGCCGTACGCGTAGGCGAGATCCGGGTTCTCGCTCGTCAGTCGCGGGAGCACTTCGTTGTCCAGTCTGGCGTTCACCTGCTGGCCGGTGGCGATGCGCGGATCCACGTCCGCGGTGATCGTCACGGCGCGGCGTCCGTCGACCCGGTGAATGGCGGCTGACGAGCGCGAGAATCCCGCGGACGCGATCTGACCCAGCGGCACTTCGCCGCCCGGGGTGCGGACGAGGTAGTTTTCGACATCGGTCGCGGAGTTGCGCTCTTCCTCGGGAAGCCGAACCCACACACGCATGTCTTCGCGGCCCCGAGGCACTCGGAGCGCTTCCGCTCCGAAGAAGGCGGAACGCACCTGCGTCGCGAACCGGTCGAGCGTCAGGTCAAGGGAGCGGCCCGCCGGATTCAACTCCAACTGAAGTTCCCGGAACCCCTCATCGAGGTTGCTCCGGACGTCGAACGTCCCCTCCATGCCGGTCAGTTCAGCGGTGAATTCGCCCGCGATGGCCTCCAGGCGATCGGGGTCCGGATGGGACAGTTCGTAGTGAACGGGCAGCCCCAGACCCAGAAGGTTCGAGGAGATGGAGAGTGATTTCGCTTCAGCCGGAGTCCCGACCTCTTCGCGCCATACGCGCTCGAAGGTGGAAGCGGCGATGCCCCGGCTGTTCCAGTCGTGCAGTTTGAACTGCACCGTGCCGAGGTGGCCGCGAGCCGCCTCCACCGCGTCCCCGCCGAGAGGATCGTACAGCGCCGCCAACTCGCCCACGGTGACGGCGACGTCGAACTCCAGCGGGTCCTCGCCTCCGTCGCCATCCTCCGAAAGGCGGGCCACGGCCCGATGCCCCGCGGCTTCGATTTCCCCGACGATCCGGGCCGTGCGTTCGGCCGGAGTCCCTGTCGGCATCTCCAGGTTCGCCGACACGACATCGCCCTCGATCGGGGTAATGAACTGGTTGGGCACGATGCCGGATGCCACCGCCCCCAGCGAGATCACGAGCAGGCCGGCCGCCGCAGCGAGGATGATGGACGGCTGCTCCGTCGCCAGTCGGAGTCCGCGGTCGAGGGGGCCGTCCGCGATGCGCTTCATGATCCGGTCCACGGCCCCCTGCGCCCGGTGCAGCATCCGCTGGGCGGCGCCGGATCTCCGCACGCCGGGAGCGGCCAGATGCGAGAGGTGGTTCGGGAGAACGAGCAGCGATTCCATCAGCGAGATCACGAGCACCGCGATCACCACGAGCGGAATCCCGCGGCCGAGTTCTCCCTGCGGGCCGGGGGCGTTCAGCAGCGCGGCGAAGGCCGTGATCGTCGTGAGAACCGAGAATATTACGGGCGTGCTGACGCGGCGCGTGCCGCGGATGGCTGCCGCAAGGCCCCGCTGCCCCCGCTCCCTCTCTGCGAAGATGCTCTCTCCAACGACGATTGCATCGTCCACGACGATGCCCAGCGCCAGCACGAGCGCCATCAGCGAGAACATGTTGATCGAGATGCCCAGGAAGCCCATCACGAGGAACGCGCCCATGAAGGAGACCGCCAGACCCACGGCCACCCACATGGCGAGCCGGATTTCGAGGAAGAGCGCCAGCGCCAGGAAGACGAGCGCGAATCCGATCAGGGCGTTCTCCGTCATGAGGCCGAGGCGCCCGGAGACTTCCTCCGAATCATCCTTCCACAGTTCTACCGAGACGCCTTCGGGCAGGGCCGGCACGACTTCGACGTCGAGATACCGCTTTACGGCTTCGGCGATGTCCAGCACCTGCTCTTCGGAGGTCCGGTACACGTCGACGCGGACCGCGGTCTGTCCGTTGTAGCGCACGCTCAGATCGGTGTCCGCGAACCCGTCCCGTACCGTCGCGATCTCGCCGAGCCGAACCGACGTGCCGTCCGGGCGGCCGAGGAGGATGATCTCCTCGAAATCCACCTGTTCGTAGTTCTGTCCCAGCGTGCGAACGAGGATGTCTTCGCCACTGGTGGATACCCTGCCGGCGGACAGCTCGAGTGAACTCTGCCGCACCGCGAACGCGATGTCGTCCAACGTCAGACCGAGGGCCCGAAGCCGTCTCAGGGGCACCTCGATCGAGATCTCGTACGGGCGGGCGCCGCTGATCTCGGCCAGCGACACCTCGGGAAGGGCGGAGAGTCCTTCCTCGATGTCGTAGGCCAGTTCCTTGAGCGTACGCTCCGGCACATCGCCGTACACGAGGAGGCGGATGACGCTCTGCCGACTCGTGATCTCCCGTATCTCGGGCCGTTCGGCGGCTGCCGGGAAGGTCGGAATGCGGTCGACTTCCGCCTTCAGTTCGTTGAGGGCGCGGTTGACGTCCGTTCCCGAAGTGAACTCCGCGATCACCGACGCGAGCCCTTCGGAGGCGGTGGCTTCGACCCGGTTCAAGCCGTCCACCGCCCGGATCTGCTCCTCGATCCGCCGGACGATGGATTCCTCGACTTCCTCCGGAGCCGCGCCCGGATACGGGACGACGATCTGGACGCGGTCCAGGGAGAAGTCGGGCAGGACCTCCTGGACCAGGTTCCGGGCCGAGGCCAGCCCGGCGAGGACGAGAAACAGCATGACGACGTTCGCAGCGATGCCGTTCTTCGCCATGAAACCGATAGGGCCCCGGATATTCTCTCGGTCGAAGTGACCGTCGTCACTCACGCCGTGTTCCTCCGTGATGTGTCCCACCTCCCCTCATGCGGCTCTCGCAGATCCGGCAGCCCGTGGCAGAACCCGGCTGCGTTCGAGCGGCGCCGCATCTCGCCTGAAACGCTGCCGCAGGCTGCTAACGGTTTACGCGGCGCGCGACCGATTCGCCAGAGCGCGGGGCGAAGGGACCCCGTGCGTCACGCCTCCGAAACTTTTGCTAATCCGTGCCCGGACGTATTCTCTTCGGTTGAAATGGAGAGAGATTGAAATCAACACGCACATGAGGATTCCGTCCAGCTACGCTGCCGGGTACGAGGCGGCGCGGGCCGTCGACGCCCGATTGGCGGACGATTTCATCCGCCATACGATGCTCGGCGACCCCCTTGCCGATCGCGTCGTCGAGGATCTTGCGGCCGCCTTCGCTCCCAGCGAGGTGCACCCGCTCATCGCTTCGGCCCTGCGGGATCCGTTTCAGTTGCCCGACGGCCTGCCCGACTCCCTCAGGGAGTTGGTGAGCGAGGTATCCGTCATTCCGGACTGGTACGATCCGAAGCTGGCGCAGGCGGCCACGCGCGGCTTCATCCGCAATTCCAACATCATACCGGCAGCCCTGGCCGGAGCCGCGATCGTGGAAGGCTTCTCGACGCTGATCAGCAAGTCTTTCCGGATTCGGGGCCGCATCACTCAGAACGGGGTTCGCCGCCTCCGCCAGAACCTCCTGCACCTGGCCGACCAGTACCTCCCCGGCGGGATGGAGCCGGGTGGAGATGGGTGGCGATTGACGCTTCGTATCCGATTGGTGCATGCGCAGTCGAGGATGCTGCTCAAGGATTGCGACGAATGGGACACGGCGGCGCACGGCATGCCGATCAGTGCCGCCAATATCCTGCTCGCTTCGACCACCTTTTCGGCGCGTCTCCTCCAGCACGCCAGGCGCCTCGGCGCAAAATTCAGCGACATGGAGTGGGAGGGCTACGTCCACGTGTGGAGGTATACCGCCTGGATCATGGGCGTGCCGGAGGCGATCCTCTTCGAGGACTACGATGATGCGCGCCGCAGATTCGAGATCGGGATGTTGTGCGAGCCCGCCCCGGACGACGATGCCATCATCATGGCGAACAGCATCGTGAACAGCGCTCCGCTCCTGCTGGGCGTGAAGGACCCCAAGGAACGCCGGCCCTTCGCCACGTTCATATACCAGGTGTGCCGGGAACTGGTCGGAGACGAACTCGCCGATCAGTTCCTGTTCCCCCCCTCCAAGAGGGTCCGACAGGTTCCGCTGCTGTGGCTGAAGCACCGGCTGAGGAGGGTGGCACTCGAGCGGATTCCGGGATTCCACAAACTCGACTCGGGGTACGACTACATGGAGATGCTCGACATCTCCAACGTGGGCGACTTCGAACAGTCCTACAGCTTGCCCACCACGGTCCACGACGAAGCGTCAAGGCCCTGGTAGGCGCCGTTACCCCCTGGTAGGCGCCGTTACCGGAAACTGAGCGCGGACTGGTCGCGGCCGCCGACCATGATGAACGCCACATTCCCCATGTCGCGGATGTTCTCGTCGGGCCGACCGTCGATCGCGATGATATCGGCGAAGCGGCCCACCTCGACCGTCCCCACTTCATCTTCGATCCCCACGATCTCGGCGTTCAGCCCGGTGGCCGCCGTGATCGCCTCGAGCGGCGTGAACCCCGCGGCCACCAGGTTCTCCATCTCCAACAGCATGTACCCGTGCATGCTGTCCGTCCCGATGCCGACCTTGACGCCCTTCTCCTTCGAGCGGCGGAGCTGCCCGAGGCGGTCCAGCCGCCGCTGCGCCCGCCCCGGGTTCTCTTCAAGCGCCCGCGCGTGCACCTGACGCCCGCGCTCGAGCCAGTCGCGGATGTCGCCCGCTTCGTTGTCGAGGAAGCCCCACTCGTTGAAGACGCTCTGGAAACCGATGGTGTACGTGTTCACGAACCCCACGTCGCGGCTCGCCATGAGGTCCATCAACTCTTCGTTGAGGTTCCCGCCGTGCTGGATCGAGTTGACTCCCGCCTCGACCGCCAGGCGGATGGACTCTCCGTTCGCGTGCGCGGTGGCCTCGATCCCGAGCCGGTGCAGTTCGTTCACGGCCGCGTCGATCTCTTCCTTCGTGTAGTTGCTCTCGCCCGGAGCGTACGGGGTGCCGTTGTTGGGCCCCACCCGCGCGCGGTCGGTGATCGTCAGCTTCATGTGGTGCGCGCCCATCTCATAGTTCTGCCGCACGAACGTGCGCATCTCCCAGGGTCCGTTGGTCGTCCGGTACTCCGCCGGGCCGTGGCCGGCGGTGGTCGAGATGAAGTTCCCGCTGGGATAGATCCGGGGGCCGGGAACGATCCCCTCCTCCACGGCCTGCGAGGCCTGGATGTCGTTGTAGTGGACCTCGCCGACGACGTAGACGCTCGTGACGCCGGACATGAGCTGCACCCGGATGTTCCGGATGATGCGCGCCATCTGCATGGCGTCGTGCTGCTCCATTCCCTCCAGCTGGCCCCGGAGCGTGCGAACGTCGGGCCGGATCGAAAGGTGGGCGTGCGCGTCGACGATCCCGGGCATCACGGTGTGTCCGGTCAGGTCGACGACCCGGGCGCCGTCCGGGATCGCGACGGCGGCCGCGTCGCCCACGGCTTCGATCCGCTCGCCGCGCACGATGATCACCTGGTTGTCGCGAGCCGGCTGGCCCGCGCCGTCGATGAGCCGACCGGCCCGGATCGCCGTCACTTCCTGGGCCGCCGGGGCGCGAGCCGCAGCCATCGCCGGAGCGGCGCCATACGCGGCGGAAGGAGCGGAGGGGACGAAGGCCGCGGCCAGCACCGCGGTCCGCAGGGTCATCGCTGTCGTTCGCATCGGACGCTCCTCGAGTCGGCGCGTGGTCATCAGGTGGACCGTACCTGCGAAACTTGTTGCCCGCGTCCGGCCGCGGCCAGACGGCGGGAAGCGCCCGGTGTGACGCCGGGGCGGCGGACCGCGCCGGGCTATCGACTACCCAGCGGGCAGACTACGTTGCCGCCGACCGACACCTCATCTCCCGTCCAGAACGAGCCCGCCGACCTGGATGCCCCAACCGATGACGCCCGATAGCCGTGTACGGCGGATCGCGCTGCTGGCCCTCTTCTTTCTGTCGGGGGTCAGCGGGCTGATCTACCAGATCGCCTGGGTGCGGCAGTCCGTCTTCACCTTCGGAGTCAGCGTCTACGCCTACAGCACGGTCATCGGGGCCTACATGATCGGGCTCGCGCTGGGCAGCTACATGATGGGCAGGCGAATCGATGCGCACGCGCGGCCCCTGCGCACATACGCGGCACTCGAGGTGGGGATCGCGGCGCTCGCGGCGCTGTCGCCCTTCCTGCTCGGGGCCCTGCACGCGCTCTACCCGGGGCTCAGCAACGCCCTCCCGGCCGGAGGCGTCTGGCTCACGCTGGGCCGGCTTGTCCTCTCTCTGGCCGTGCTCACGCCGACGACCTTCCTCATCGGGGCCACGCTGCCCGTCATGAGCCGGATCTACGCGACGCACGGCGGGCGCGTCGGGAGCGACGTGGGCCGGCTCTACCTCGTGAACACGGCGGGCGCCGCCCTGGGCTGCGTCCTCACGGGACTCGTCTTCCTCCGGTATCTGGGGGCGCGCGAGACCATCTTCCTTGGTGCAGCGATCAATCTGTTCGTCGGGGCGGGGGCGCTCGCGCTCATGCGGCTGGGTCCGGCCGGGCGGGCCGGCCGGGCGACGAGCGAGATGGGCGATGTCGAAGCGGATTCGGCGCTTGCGGCCGGGCCGCGTACCGGACCCGCTGAGGAGGCGCTCCCGATTTCGGCCGGGGCGCTGCGCTATGTGGCGATCGCGTACGCCATCTCCGGCTTCATCGCGCTCGGCTACGAGGTCGTGTGGGCGCGGATCCTCTATATCCACTCCTCGCACGCCGCGTACTCGTTCTCGCTCATGCTGACGGTCTTCCTCGCCGGGCTCGCGCTCGGGGGCGCCGGCGCGAGCTGGGTCCTGCGACGGCGACGGGCGACGCTGAGGCACTTCGGGGCGATCCAGCTCGCGATCGGACTGCTGGCCGTCCTCATCCTCCACGCCTTCGCGCGACTTCCCGCCCTCCACCTCGAGGATTGGTTCGGGGGCTACACCGTCGCGTACGAGTTCCTCATCGCCTTCATCACGCTCTTTCCTCCCTCCGTCCTCCTCGGAGCGCTGTTCCCCCTCGTCGGAAGCCTGTACACGCGCGAGCGGACGGAGGTCGTGGGACTTCGCATCGGCCGCGTGAACGCGTTCAATACCGTGGGAGCCATCGCCGGTTCGCTCGGCACGGGGTTCGTGCTCGTGCCGCTCTTCGGACTGCGCAACACGACAATGGCCCTGGCGGCACTGAACCTCGTGCTCGGAGCCGTGGCGCTGCGTTTCGACCGCGGAGGCCGGCGGGCGCTGCGATTCGCGCCGGCGGGCGCCATGGTGGCCACGATCGTCGCCGTCGCGATCCTTCCCACCGGCTTCTACCTCGGCTCGTACTATACGGAGGTCGACCGGCTCATCTTCTACAAGGAGGGCGTGGAGACCACCGTCGCGGTGCTCGAGGTCCCGGAGGACAACTACAAGATTTCCTTCGTCAACGGCCGCGACGAAGTGCCCACGGACCGCGCGAGCATGGCGGCGTTCAGGCTGCTGGGACACCTGCCGCCGCTGCTCCGGCCCGGCGCCCGCAACGCCCTGGTCCTGAGCTTCGGCAACGGGATCGCCACCGGGACGATGAACACGCACGACATCCCCATCATCGACGCGGTGGACCTCTCTCCCGAGATGATGGAGGCGGCCGCGGTCTACTCCGAGGAGAACTACGACGTTCTCGACAGCGACCGGCTGCGGCTCCACGTCGAGGACGGACGCAACTTCCTTCTCCGGGCGGAGGCGTCGTACGACATCATCTCGGTGGACGCGACGCACCCCGCGAACGCGAGTTCATGGGCGCTGTTCACGAGCGAATTCTATCAGTTGATCGAGAGCCGGCTCGCCGAGGACGGCGTCTTCATGCAGTGGATCCCGATCCACGGCGTCCGCGAGGAGGACTATCGCGACATTCTGCGGACTGTCTGGGACGTCTTCCCCAACATGGTGCTGTGGTCGACCGGATCGACGCACAGTTATGTCGTCGCCACGCGGGACCCGATGTCGTCCGTCGTGATGCAGTCGGTGCTCACGCGGGCGGCCGCCAACCCGATCGTCGTCCGGGATCTCGGGCCGCCGGAGACCATCGCCGGCTACGTGGCGATGGCCGAAGCGGACCTGACGGGCTACATCGGGCGCGGCCCCGTCATCACCGACAACGACGCCTTCTTCATGCCCGCCCGCTAGTTCGCGCCGGCTCGCCGGGCTATCCCCCTAGTACGAGACGCCGGTCGCCTGGCACAGCCAGCGCTGGAACGGCGCGGCGGTGCGGCACAGGGCGGTGAACCTGTCCAGGAAGTCGTCCGACATCAGGTCGTCTTCGCCCAGTTGCACCAGGGCGATGAAGTCCTTGCGCCGCAGGTCCTCGATCAGCGGATGATCCACGCTGTAGCCCTGCGGGGCCCGGACGAGCGAATCGCCCGAGAGCTCGAAGGTCCCACGAAAATCGGCGTCGCGCGACGCCCGCTTCCAGGCCTCCGGATCCTCGTCGATCGACTCGCGGATTTTCCGGAGGGCCGGCCCGCCGGGGCGCCAGGAGCCGCATCCCACGAAGCAATGCCCCGGCTGGATGTGCAGGTAGAAGCCGGGAGCATGGGCGTCCTTGCCCGCCTCGTGCCGGAACTGGATGCCGGTGTGGGTCTTGTACGGGCTCTTGTCCCTAGAGAAGCGGGTGTCGCGGTAGATCCGGAACAGCGAGCCGCCGTTCGCCCTTGGGTCGGCGCGAAAGTGGGGGCTGATCTCCTCGAGCGGCATCGAGAAATCGGTGATGAAACGGAGCGCCGGCTCTTTGACGTCCGCCTCGTATCGTGGCTTGTTGGCGAGGAACCACTCGCGGTGGTTATTGGCGGCCAACTCGCTCAGGAAGCTGAAGGTGTCGGGCGTGAAGTAGGCGGTCATGGCACGGTGGCTCGGCTGCTGGGGAGACCGGTATGATGAGCGGGGCCGATACCTATGACGCCGGCCCGAAGCAAGCAAGCAGAGGGATGCCATGACGCGCACCGAACTCAGCCGCAGCATCGAAGCTCCGGTCGGCGTGGTTTTTTCGACCGTCGCCGACATCTCCAACTTTTCCAAAGCCGTGCCGCACATCGAGCACGTGGAGTTCCTGTCGGAGACGAGGACGGGCGTGGGCGCCCGCTTCCGGGAAACGCGCCTCATGGGGAGCAGGAGAGCGACCACGGAGCTGGAGGTGACCGAATACGTGCAGGACGAGCGTGTTCGCTTCGTGTCCGACGCGGGCGGCACGGTCTGGGACACGATCTTCACCGTCGAGCCGGGCCCGGATGGCCGCGGGACGCGGCTACTCATGGTGATGGAGGCGCGGCCCCACAAGCTGGTCGCCAGACTCACCACGCCGCTCATGAAGCGAGTGATCGCCAAGGCGATCGCAGCAGACCTCGATGCCGTGAAAGCCTACGCCGAGGCGGCCGGATAGCGGGATGCGTCGAAGTGGGTTGAGCGGGCTCAACGGGGGATGGGCGCTGGGCGCGGTCGCTGTGCTGGCCAGCGGGGCCGTGGTCAAGGTCGCGGCGCAGGAGTTGGCCCTCGCGCGGACGGACCAGGGCCGGTGGGCCGAGGTCATCGCGACCTCTCGCGGGAAGCTCGACTCGCTGCGGCGGGCGATGTCCATCCCCGGGCTCTCCGTCTCCGTTTCCGTGGATCGGCGGGTCGTGTGGTCGGAGGGGATGGGGTACGCGGACCTCGAGCTTCGGAGCCCCGCGACGCCGCAGACCCGTTATCGGATCGGGAGCGTCTCCAAGATCCTGACCGCGGCCGGTGCCGCGCTCCTTCACCAGCGGGGCGAACTCGACCTGGACGCGCCCGTGCAGACCTACGTCCCTTCCTTCCCCCGCAAGCCCGAGGGAGAGATCACGACCCGGCTTCTCGCCGGACATTTGGCGGGGATCCGGCACTACGTGGACATCGAGGCGGAGTACTTCCTCACGCGGCGCTACGAGACCGTGTTCGAGGCGCTCGACCTCTTCCAGGACGACCCGCTCGTCGCGACGCCCGGGACCCAATGGTCCTATTCGAGCTACGGCTTCAACCTCATGAGCGCGGTGATCGCGGCGGCTTCGGGACGCGGGTTCCTGCAGTACGTGGACGAGGAGGTGTTCCGGCCGCTCGGGATGCTCCATACGGGCGGAGACCACACCGACAGCCTAGTCGTGAACCGCACGCGCCCCTACGACCGGACGCCGGACGGCCGCCTCATCAACGCCCGCTACATCGACAACTCCCACAAGTGGGCCGGGGGCGGCTTCCTCTCCACGACGGAAGACCTGCTGCGCTTCGCCCACGCCCACCTCGAGCCGGGCCTGTTCAGCCGGGAGACGCTGGACCTGGTGTGGACAGCCCAGCGCACGGCCTCCGGCGAGGAGGTCGGGGTGGGAATCGGCTGGCGCCTCATGCCGCCCACGCGGGCGGGCGGTCGCCGCGCGGTCGGACACGCGGGCGGCGCCATCGGCGGCAACGCGCTGCTCATCATTTACCCGGACGACGGGGTGGCCAT
The DNA here is from genome assembly GCF_947581735.1 of Candidatus Palauibacter soopunensis. Taxonomy (NCBI): domain Bacteria; kingdom Pseudomonadati; phylum Gemmatimonadota; class Gemmatimonadia; order Candidatus Palauibacterales; family Candidatus Palauibacteraceae; genus Candidatus Palauibacter; species Candidatus Palauibacter soopunensis. Next base: position 64,595 of record NZ_CANPVT010000026.1, on the reverse strand, counting down.
CGCGGTCGCCGCCAACATCGCGGATATCGGCTACCCGCAGGGCGGCGCGTTGGTCTTCGGAGACGTGATCTACGAGATCGCCGACCTCTTCATCGAGGCCCGCTGAGCCGATACCTGTCGGTTCGGCGGAGGGGGATGGAGCCGATCGGATTCGAACCGACGACCTCCTGCTTGCAAAGCAGGCGCTCTCCCAACTGAGCTACGGCCCCTTAATAGAACCGAGACACGGCGGTGTCCCGGGGGGTGAAGGATGGGGCGCCCGCGCTCCGCTCGCCAGTTCCACGACGACGATGCTGCGCTACCGCAGCCGCTGCATCGCCCCGTGTGCCACACTCTTGGATCAAAGCCAACAAGAGCATCGAGTCGTCTGCCAAGGTTGTTCAACCTCCCGTCTGGCCATGGAGATGTCCCGCTAGTCTGTCTGCCATTTCACTGGTGGACCAGCGCTCCCGCCCATGAGCTGCGGAGAGGCGATTCTAGCGAACGCACATGAGAGCCATGGCCTCCCGCCTCAAGGAATCAACGATCCGCCCCGGCTTCTGAGATCTCAGTTCATTGAGAGCGGCAGGGATGTCCACGGCCAGTGCCCGAACCCTTGCAGCTTCTAGGCCCGATTGATTCCGCACCGAGAGCTGATGATGTCCTCGATCGCCGGAGGAAGATGGGTAAACCAACAGCGCTGCCGGTATCGCCTCTTTGTTGTTGGCAAAGCCAACAGCATACAGGAAAGCTTGGTACAAATCCGATGATGAGACTTGCTTATCGTCGTACAGTTTGTATTTCGCGTCAATCGGTAGCCGCTTGGACGAGTCTGCCGTTGTTTCCACGATGAGGTCCGGCGCTACGGTCGAGTAAGGTTCTTGCGAGGCCTCATCCCAGACAATTGACCGATCACGGTGCTGTGAAGAGACTCGCACCGGCGTTGAGCGAAAGGCCCAAGAAATCAACTTGTCAACGAAACGTTCGAAGAGCACGTTCATATCGAGCATGAATGCAAAAGACTCATGCGCATCCGCCTCTAGAACATCGCTTACGCCGAGGCCCTCCACTATCAACCGCGACAGCGCGTGAGATTCGCGGTAGTGCTCATTCCGCCTGTTGTATAAAATCGGTTCCAGTATCCGCCCGACGGCGAGCTTGGCCGAATCACAAACTCCAACCATAACACCAAGCATACGACGCACTCGTTGCCGCACTCTCGGATCGGTGACACGTCGAGCTGAACACCGAAGTGCGAAGGCCAATATCTGGTTATCAGGGATATCAGTATGGTGATCGTCAAACGCACAGATGAGACGGTCTACATGGCCGAAACGCTCGAACACCTGGCGATCTACCAACAGTCGGCCTCGAACTACACCAAGCTCCTCCTCCTTGGGGATGTAGTCCGCCATGAATCCGCCGCGTGCGATGGCTTCGCACGACATGACGTGAAGCAATGCGACCAAATCGAAGAGGCTACTCCCTCGAGAGGCAAACCCCTGAACGCCGACACTTCGCTTTAGCGCCGCGAGCCCGGTGGCAACCTCGATCATCGTCGCAAGATCTAGGTAGTCTCCAGCAAGCTTCGGGTGCACGCGTATCTCCAACCCGTCGAATCTCGCCACGCCGACCCACGCCCTCGATCGCACTCGAATCCCAGTCCTAAGTTCATCGATGATCAACCGAGGCCCGGGTCCCTCTCGGAGCTGTTCCGCGAGCCGTCGGTCTCGAGGTAGCAGTGAGATTCCTTCGAAACTCTGCTCGTCCCACTCTGTCAGCTCAAGGAGCCGAGTGGGCAGCATCACTCGCCGTCCAGCGCGTAATCAGCGGCTTTTGATATAAACTCCTTGATCAGCGCCCTTAGCAGGCGATCAGCATCGCGGACCTCACGGGTTGCAATTGACTGATTCTCTTCGTTTACGAGGTCGCTGCCGATATACATCGCGAGTGTGGCGTAGTCCGTGTAACAGTACTCTTGGAGAAGAGGCAAGATCTCCTGTCGAAAACGACGGGCAAACTCTTCTCGGTCTCTTAAGGGCCGGCTACCGTCAAGAAGGAACGAATGGCCGACTTGCTTCTCGCGTCCCTCGCTGGCCGCTATGCGTCGGTTGAGTTCTTCAAGGAACACATCGAGCGGCAGATCCCCCACCCTCGCGCCACGGAAGAGCTCTAAGTCCGGCATCAATTCGATGAAGGCGAAACGTCGCCGAAGAGCTGAGTCTAACAGCTTGATGCTCCGGTCCGCTGTGTTCATAGTACCCAGCAGGAAGAGGTTCGACGGTATCGAAAAGCTCTCGCGGCTTTGTGGTAGCGTCACGGCGAGGTCACGCTTGTCCTTCTCCAGAACCGTGATCAACTCCCCAAACACCTTCGCAATGTTGGCTCGATTAATCTCGTCAATGATGACAAGATAGACCTTGTCCGCGTGAGTTTTCGCCTCGAGACACACCCGCTTGAAGACACCGTCCTCCAACCGCAACGACAGTCCGCCTTGTCCCGAGTCCACCGGCCGGAACCCCTCCACAAAATCCTCATAGCTGTACGAGGGATGGAACGTCAGCCTAGTGATTTGGGCAATTCCTTCCCACGATTCGAGCTTGCCTTGCAGTTCCGGATTCCTCTCCTCCAGTAACGACAACAAGTGCTCCGACTCCCGGGCGGTGAGCTGAAATAGCGTCCCTTGATTGCGGTGCCGCATCGGTTCAGAGTTGACTAGCAGTGTGTCTCGTTGCAACTCGTCGTAGCTGAGGCCGTTCGACACGCGCGCGACGGGTTCCACTTGCAGTGTTGGAGACTCACCTGAGGTGTCCAGACCCCGGCTGATTCGCGCCACTGCAACCAGACGTTTGACTGGCGTCGCCTGATACCCTACGACCAGGTCTCCGGGTTGAGCCAACGTATAGTTCTTCTGAATCTTGCCGTATCGATACTCGACGCTACCGTCTTTAAACAACTGATCCCAAGACCATTCACGTGGATTAGCTACCATCCACCAAGTTTTTCGCGCCACCTGGGCGGCTGATACTTCGCGCTCCAATTGGGCGAAGCGATCAGGGTCTGCTAGCAAGCTCGACGCCTCTTTCTCTCGGCCGGCATTCCGCAATACCCACCAAACCGAGAATCTACGTGCAGTATAGGTCTTGCCTGTTCCCGGGGGCCCGTACAAGACAGCTTGCCCCTTCCGCATAAGGGCATCGTCCATCTCCAAGAACAGCGGATCTACGGGATTCGGGACGGAGCCCCTCGTAAGAAGCTGCTGGCGCAGGCTGCGCCCGACCGTCGCCACGGTCGAAAACGCCCAACGCCCCTGCGGCGTAATGTCTTGCGCCCGTGATGTGTCCCACGCGACGGGTAGCGTATGCCTATAGGTCTCGCGATCCCCCCGCCATTGATATCCTGGTCCCTTCACCTGTCCAACGGCCAACACCTTGGCTGTGCCCTTGTTGGCGACAACGACATCGCCCGCCTGCAGCTCTCGAAACCGCCAGAGTTCGTTGCCTTTTGTTGTAAGTTTAGACGCATCGTAGGTCCTTCCGTATGCCTCGGCGAACGCCGCTCGAAACGCAGTCTTGGATTCGAACTCTCGCAGGTCGCCGACATCATCCCAGCCCACACAGATGTAGCCGCCGTCAAGACATTCGTCCCAGAACTCTGCGTCTCTACCTGGTGCAATCTTAACTACACGTCGTCGCGGATCGGTCCAATTGTAGAGCATCGCTTCCAATTCTTTCGTGGTCCAATCGGACAAGACCGGGAATGCCTGGAGCTGCGACATGAGTTGACGATTAACGGCCAGCAGGTCGGACCGTGCGAACACCGCGTGTGGTACCCCAAGAGCCTCGAGGAAATGACCCAGATGGTCCTTCGAATATACCGGCAGCACGTCGTGTGGATAATAGATGTGAAGAGTCTTCAGGCGGACCGCTTGACCAAGATTGAGTTCAATATCGTCCCATGCACCGCGTTCCGCTTTCGAAAAAGAATCCAGGAATTCAGTCCGTAGAGCTCCCCACGCATCTTGCTCATTCGAGAACCGCTGAGGGTAGTACCACCCGGACTTGCTTTTTCGTTTATAAATGACCATCTTTTCGGCAGACCCGCCGCGTATGCTACCTAGTTCAGTACTCGTATATTCTAGCTCATGACACCAAGTGTGCTGATCAGTACTCAGCCCGAGAGCGTATTCTTCAAGCGTTAGGTGCGGCCATCTCTCTAGCGGAAACCGCTCGAGCAATCGCTTCCGGTGCTCCTCCGCCTTTGCGACCTCTCGTTGATGAGATGTGCGATCATAGGAGGCGAGGAAACGATGAATATCTAACTCCAGTTGATCAAGGTCTGGCACCATTGAACCCTTCTCCCTGCGGGCGGTGGTTTTGCGGGCGGGAATGATGGGCGAAGCGCCTTCCTCCACGCAACAGGTGCGCCAACGTGCTGGAGCGTGTCGGCACTCGACAAGGGTGGCACGGGTCGAGACAGCAGGGGTCATGTGGTCCTGTAGCCTCAACGGTATCGTGACGGCGTCGGATACGGTTCTTCCGCAACCGCCGGAACGTTCGAGTGAGCCAAGGAGCGCAAGCCCGCACGACCCCAACGACGTCATCGGAACACGCCGCCGACGGCGTTCATCACAGCGACGGAACCATCAGAGGAAGAGAGAAGGGCTCGTGGGACTAGGGGGTCGCGCCAATACGGCTTGTGGGGGAGTTGCGACAACGGAGAACCGACACCTACGCTTTCTCGTTAGGGACTTGTGCAACTTCCAGAAGGAGCTGCGGCATGGCGGAATCCCGCAGGACGTTCCTCAAGCAGTCTGCCGCGACGGTGGCCGCCGTTTCCCTGACCGGTTGCGCTCCCGGCGAGCGAGCTGCCGAGACCGACGGAGACGCTCTCTCTCGCACCGATGGCACCACCCCGGTCCCCCTCCGTGCCGCGACGCTGCGCGCCGTCGCCGAAGCCGTCCTCCCGGACGAACTCGGCGACGATGGCCGCGAACGAGCTGTGCGTGCCTTCGAGCGCTGGTCCGACGCGCTGGAGCCCGTCGCCGAACTGAGTCATCCGTATCTCGTGCCCGAGATCCGATACTCGGGGCCGGATCCGAGGCCGGGATGGGTCGCGCAACTCGAGGGTCTCGAGAAGGAGTGCGAGAGCCGCCACGGAGTGTCCCTCTCCGACCTTGAAGTGCCCGGTCGCCGGGAACTCCTTGCGCGTCCGCTCGCGGACACCGGGCCCGGCCTCGGGGCGCCGCAGCACGCGGATCACGTGGCGCTGGCCCTGATGGCCCACTTCTTCGGCTCGGCGATCGCGACCGACCTCTGCTACGGGCGGGCCATACGGAAGGAGCTTTGTCGCTCCATCGAAGGGGCCGAAGACGAACCCGCGCCTCTGGGAGCCGCGCCGTGAGCCGCGCACCCAGCCCCGCGATCGGGCGGACGGCCAGGCGGGTCGTGGAGAGCGACGTCTGCATCATCGGCGGCGGGATCACGGCCGCCATGGTCGCGGAACGGCTCGCCGAGCGGACCGGGGCCTCGATCACCGTGGTCGAGGCCGGCGGACGGACGGCGTCCCTCGAGGAACGGTCCGACACCCGGGCCCGGATGCTGGCCTACGGCGAGAACCCCTGGCCGAACGACCACATCCGCGGCCAGACCGGCTCGGGCGCCATGTACAGCTCGATGGTCGTGGGCGGCTCGGCGATGCACTGGGGCGGCGCGGTCCCGCGCTTTTCCCCGGAGGACTTCCGCCTGCGGTCGCTGTACGGGGTCGCATCCGACTGGCCCATCTCCTTCGACGACATCGAGCCGTACTTCCAGGAGGCGGAGGAGCGCATGGGGGTCGCGGGCGAGCAGGGCCCTCCCGAATACGACCCCCGCTCGAAGCCCTACCCCATGCCGCCGCTGCCGCTCTCGTACAGCCTCGAACGCATGCGGGAGTGGACGGAGAAGACGGACATCCCCTTCTGGACGCAGCCCTGGGCGCGCAACACGGAGCCCTACCAGGGGCGGAACGTCTGCCGCCGGTGCGACACCTGCTCCGTCTGCCCCACGGGAGCCAAGTACACGCCGGACTTTACCTTCGACCGGCTGCTGGAGTCCGGACGCATCGACCTCGTCACCCGCACCCTCGTGCGGCGTCTGAACCTCGAGCCGGGTTCGGATCGGATCGCGGTGGCGGAAGCCGTCGACCGGGATGCGCCCGACGAGCCCGTCGAGTTCCGCGCGGGCACGTTCGTGATCGCCGCCGGCCACGCCTGGAGCTCCCATCTCCTCCTGCTCTCGGCGAACAGCCGTTTCCCGGACGGCCTCGCCAACCGCACCGGGAACGTGGGACGGTACATGACGGGACACTGGTATCTCAGCGGCTTCATCAACCTGCCGATGCGGCTCTATCCCGGCATGTTCGTCTACAACAGCATTCTGTCCCGCCGCTTCGCGAGCCCGGGACCGCTGGACCGCTACGTACGCCACGACCTGCGCCTGTGGGAGTCGAACGTCGGCCGCGCCCCAAGGCTCAAGGGCGAAGACGGACAACTCCTCTGGGGCGACGAGATTATGGCCGACTGGAGGGCCCGCACCGAGTCCGAGTCCAGCGCACGCGTCCGCGCCTACTACGATCTGCTCCCGGACCGGGAGAGTCGCCTCACGCTGGACGCCGGGAAGACGAACGAACTGGGCGACCCGATGCCCCGGATCGACTACCGCCCCGCGCAGGAGAGCATCGACCTCCAGGAACACACGGTCGAGACGATCTCGGGACGTTTCGAGCAACTCGCCCGGGCGGCCGGAGGCTCCATGAGGAGCATCGGGCAGCCGTCCGAGTTGTGGGAACACCCCGGCGGCGGGTGCCGGATGGGCGACGATCCGGACACCAGCGTGGTGGACCGGTGGGGCCGCACCCACGACCACGAGAACCTCTTCGTGGTGGGCGCGCCGACCCTCGTCTCCGGCGGCTGCGCGAACGGGACGCTCACCTTCTGCGCCCTCTCCCTCATGTCCGCCGAGGAGATGCAGAAGGAACTCCCCTCGGCCTGAGCCAGGCGTCGGCTACGGGCGCTTCTCACCGGCGGTGAGGGCGAAGCGGAGGTAGTTCTCGCGTGGTGGGAGACTGCATACGGAGTGCGGGGTGAAGGCGCACGGTGCGTTGTAGGCTCGGTTGAAATCGATCGTCGTCCACCCGTCGTCGTCCGGGAAGGGCGCGCGCATGTAGCGGCCCGCCTGGTAGGTGTCGGTGACGGCGGTCGAGTCCCACAGGCTGATGAAGTACGAGCGGCTCGACGCGCCGGCGAAGGCCATGAGGCGGTGTTCCGCCCCGTCGACGCGGAAGACGAGATCTCCGGGGGCCATGTTCTCGAGCGTACCGCCCCGCACATCCCCCAGCGTCACCGTGCGCGGCTCCGCATAGGGCTCGAACCGCGCCGTGACGCGCCATTCGTTCGTGATCGGGAAGTACTCGGGAAGCTCGAAGGTATCGAGACGCGGCGCGTCCGTATCCCAGACGCGGAGCCAAAGCCTCTCCGTTCCAGGCTCCGCGTGGACCCGCATCCCGAGCGAACCCAGCGCCAAACGGATCGTCCCCTCGCTCCGGTCGTCCGGCAGCGGCATGGGTTCCGTGACAGGATCGCCGACCGCGCCGGTCACCTGGTCTCTCAGATGCAGACCACTCCCGCCCTCGGGGACGAGACGCACGGCCCCATCCTCCAGGTACAGCGTACCGGCCAGGGGCGGCGCGTCTTCCTCAGGCAGGACGATGGACGCGGATGGATCGGACCCGAACGAGTTCGCGCCTTCCCGCAGTTCGAAAAGCCCATCCCAACTGATGACGCCCGCGTTGGGATTCGCGAGGCTGCGCCGCCTCCCGTCCCGCCACTCCTCATGCTCGACCGCCAACACGTCGGCCTCCACCGGCGGCGGATCGGGCCAACTCTGCGGCCCGCACGCCGCCAACACCGCACTGAGCACCGCGACCGGTCGCACCGTCTGGATGGCTTTCTTTTTCACGGGACCAATTCCTCCAGAGCTTCCGGGTCGCGGGGGAGCGCGTCGGTGAGGACTTCGGCTCCTTCCTCGGTGACGAGGACGACCTCTTCCACGAACACCGAGACGCCGAGGTCGTGGTTGTAGTACCACGGCTCGATCGTGAACACCATTCCGGGGGCGAGGGGCTCGTCGAGGAGGGAGGGGTCTCCGGTCGAGAGCCCGATGTGGTGGCCGAAGAAGGAGGGCGTCTGCATGTACGGCGCTTCCTCATCGGGGATCGCGTCGTACGCCACCCGGGTGAGCTCGCGCAGGGTGACGCCCGGGCGCACGGCGGCGATCACGGCCTCCGCCGCCCGCGTGCTCACGAGGAGCTTCTCCCGCTGGATCTCGGTGAAGGCGCCGTTCACCGGGAAAGTCCGGCCCACGTCGCTCACGTAGCCGTTGATCTCGCACCCCACGTCGAAGATCACGAGGTCGCCGTCCTGCAGCGTGCGGTTGCGGCGGTTGTAGTGGGCGGCGAGCACACGCCACGGCCACAGGCTGTTGGGGCCCGACTTGATGATGGGCGTGAAGGGGATGGACTGGGCGCCCGCCTCCCTGCAGGCGCGCTCGAACTCGCCCTGGAGGGTGCGCTCATCGACCCCCGGCCGAACGAGGGCGGCGGCGGCCCGGATCCCGGCCATGGTGGCGTCCGCCGCACGGCGCATGCGCATGATCTCCGCGGGCGACTTCACCATGCGCAGGCGGGCGACGATCTCGAACGCGTTGACCAGTTCCGCCTCGGGATGGTCGTCCCGCAGCCGCCGGATGAGAGACGCCGTGGGGTCGAGATTCCCGACCAGGGGGAACGACCGGATCGGGGACTTCGCCCGCGGCGCCCGCGTTCACCCGAAGGATCTCGCCCCTCCTCACGCGTTCGCGCACAAAGCCTTCGAGTTCAGCGATGTCCCGATAGTCGTCGGCGCCGCCGATGCCGCGGATCTGGTAGTCCTCGAGCAGTGGCCGGCCCGGGAAGTCGTTCGGCCGGCCCGGGTTCTCGAAGCGCGGATCCCGCTGCGGCATGAAGAGAATCGCAACGTCGCGGCCGGCGTCCAGCACGAGCATCGACTGAGGGACTTCCAACCCCGTCAGATACCAGAAGTTCTCGAGCTGCCGGAACGTCCCGCCGTGCGTGATGCCGTCCGACGAAGGCACGAGCAGGAGGCCGCCCCCGGTGGCGCGCAGGCCGTCGAGGATGCGGTTGCGGCGAAACTCGTACTCCTGCGGGCGGAAGCCCGGTCGGACCCAGTCGGAGTAGCGCTGCTCGGGCGTCTGAGCCGAGAGCCGGCCGGCGTCTCCGGTGACAACCCCCGCGGCGGCAAGCAACGAACCCGCCAGCAGGCAGCCTGCGAGCCGCCTGCTCATCATGCGGGGGACGGGGACGGCGTTCACAGCCGCCAAACGACGAGAAACTGGACCACGCTCTCCGACACGTCCGTCCCCAGCTTGTTGCGCCAGTACTGGTATTCGATGCCGCTCATGAGACGACCTCCGTCGCCGCCCAGGATTCGGCCCAGGTCCACGGTCAACTGCGGCTGGGCAAGGATCCAGGCGCGGACTTCGCCGCCGAACTCGTTCGTCACGGCGCTGATGTACTCCGCATGGCCGGTGAAGGTGAACGTCTGACCCAGCATCTCCCACGTCGCGAGCCAGTTCACGTCGAACATCCAGCCATCGTCCGTCTTCGGCGCGCCGCCGTGGTCGGCCCCGCTCGAAGCGTCGACCATGCGGGCGAAGTCCGTGTTGAGGAAGATGAACCCCGGGATGTCCCACGACGCACGGAACCCGGGCGTGTACTTCAACACCTTCGCCTGCGAGCCGTAGTTCACGCCACCCAGCACGGCGAAGTCGCGGATCGGACCGAGCCCCACACGGCCCCCGCTGATCTTCCCCAGACTCAGCGATGGATACCATTCCCCGTACAGGTCTTTCTCGTTGAACCCGTCGTTTCCCCCATCCGCCGTGTAGTCGAAGAACATGAAATGGTCGCCCCACGACCACTGCGCGGCGTTCTGGAAGGTGACGACGGTCGTCCCGTGCCTCATGTCCGCGAACGGATCCACCAGCTTGCCGAGCTGGAGTTGAAACTCCGTCTGTCCCGCCGCGGCCGCCGGCACCGCGAGAAAGAGCAACACTGTGGACAGCCCGCGAAATGACCGTGCGGTCAGATTCATTCAGCCTCTCTATCGAGGAGGATCAGGGCCAACGTGTTCACGCGCCGGGAGGTTACAGCCAGATGAACTTCGCGGCGAACACCAGCGCCACCACGAGCAGCATCGGCGGACATTCGCGCCAGCGGCCCGCCAGCACCTTGATGGCCACATAGGTGATGAAGCCGAGGCCGATTCCGTCGGCGATGGAGTACGTGAGGGGTATGGCGATCGCGGTCACGACCGCGGCGGCGGACTCCGTGATGTCGTCCCATTCCACGTCCTTCAACGCGCGGGCCATGAGACAGGCGACGTACAGGATCGCCGCCGCGGTCGCGAAGGAGGGGACGGACTCCGCCAGCGGCGCGAGGAAGAGACAGACCAGGAACAGTCCGGACACGACGACGGCGGTCAGGCCGGTGCGGCCGCCGGCGCTCACGCCCGCGGCGCTCTCGATATAGCTGGTGACCGACGAGGTGCCGAGCAGGGTTCCGGCCACGGTCCCGGTCGAGTCGGCCATGAGGGCCCGCTGGATGCGCGGCAACCGCCCGTCGTCATCGAGAAGGTCGGCTTGGTGCGCGACGCCGACCAGCGTGCCGGCCGTGTCGAAGAGGTCGACGATGAGGAACGTGAAGATGACGGCGATCATGCCCATGTGCAGCGCGGCGCCGATGTCGAGCGCGAACAGCGTGGGGGTCGGATCCGGGGGCAGCGACGCGAAGCCGCGCCATTCGGAAACGCCCAGGATCAGGCCGATCGCCGTCACGCCGAGCATGCCGAGGATCGCCGCGCCCGGAACGCGACGCGCCGAGAGCGCCGCGATCGCGCAGAAGCCGAGCAGGGCGAGCACGGCCGGCGCCGACGTCAGTTCGCCCACGGTGACGAGCGTGGCCGGGCTCCCCTCGATGATCCCCGCGGCCCGCAGCGCGATCACCCCGAGGAAGATCCCGATGCCGGCCGAGATCGCCATTTTCTGGCCCCGTGGGATCGCGTCGATGATCCAGCGCCGGACGGGAAGCACGCTCAGCGTGACGAACAGCGTCCCCGACAGGAACACGGCCCCGAGCGCGACCTCCCAGGGATACCCCATTCCGAGCACGACGCCGTAGGTGAAGAAGGCGTTCAACCCCATCCCCGGCGCCAGCGCGATGGGGTAGTTCGCGTACAGCCCCATCACGAGCGTGGCGAACGCCGCCGCGAGGCAGGTTGCGACGAACACGGGACCGAACGGCATGCCGGCCTCGGAGAGGATCGACGGATTGACGAAGGCGATGTAGACCATCGTCAGGAACGTCGTGACCCCCGCGATCACCTCCGTCCGCACGTCGGAGCCGCGCTCCGACAGCCTGAACCAGCGTTCCAGTGTCCCGGTCATCGGCTCGACTCCTCGCAGGGGTGTGATCTCTGATCCTGCGAAGCGGCACCCGATCCCGCCACGCCCGGGATCAGGGCTGCGCCTGCTCCGACATGGGAACGAGTTCGTTCGGGCCGGTGAAGTGCAGGCCCACGGCGACCCGGCCGGCCATGCTCGACGCAGCCGCCCGGTATACATCCGCCTGGATCCGGTAGTCGCGGGCCGCGCGCGGCGCCTGCGCGGCCGTGATGTCGTGCGTCTTGAAGTCGATGACGAGGGCGTTCAGTCCCTCTTCCAAACCGAGGGCTCCGGCCAGGCGGGAAGGCGCGGTGCCGGGGGCCGGGCCGGTGGCGGGACCTGTGAGACGCCGGTAGAGGTCGAAGGCGCCGAACCGCCAATCCCGTGCTTCCACGAGGTGCGTGAAGGTGAGTTCCTTCCAGTAGTCGCGGCCGAGGTCGCCCTCCGTGTACCAGGCCCACTCCTCGCTCGCGGCGACCCGGCGGATCTCCTCCTCAAGTTGCTCGCGGTATTCGCTGCCCGGACGGAGCATGGCCTCGAGTTCGGGCTCGTCCAGCGAACCGATCGTCTCCTCGACGACGCGGGCGATCTCCGCTTCCGCCTCCAGCCGCTCCAGCACGCCGTGGATGATCTGGCCCCGGACCAGGGCCGGGAGTCCCGTCTCCTCCGGCGAGGTTTCGGGCGCAAAGTGCCAGGGGGCGAGGGCGCCGTGCCTGTACCGGCGCTCCCATTCTTCAGGATCCTCTTCCAGGAGCATGAGTTCGGTCGCCGAGCAGGTCCAGCGGAGCGGCGGCTCGGGGAGCGGCTGGATCAACGCCGGCGGCGTCGCCGTTTCGTACCGGTCCAGCCACTCCAGCGTCGGCGGGCGGCTCGTCCGCGGGACGGCCGGCGTGTCCACGTGGCTCCGCACGTCGGCCCCGCCACGGACGAGCCAGCGGTCGTACCCCTTCCTCCCGTCCGTCGGGCCGACGACGATCAGGCGGTCGCGGGCCCGCGTCGCCGCCACGTACAGAAGACGCGCTTCCTCCGCCGTCGCCTCGAGTTCCTCGCGCCGCAGGATCCGGTCGCCGCGCACCCCCCGGTCGGACGCCTTGAGGCAGAAGAGAGGTCCGAGTTCCGGGTCGGACCAGTATTCGTTCGTACGCGGACTCCAGAGCCGCCGGTCGACGCCGATCAGGAAGACGACCGGCCACTCCAGCCCCTTCGCCTGATGGATCGTCGACAGCGTGACGACGTCGTCGTCCTTCGAATAGAGGGGCGCCTGCGGAAGCCCGACGTCGCGGCTCGTCGATCGATCCCACACCTCGAAGAAGGTCGAGAGGTCGTGCGCGCGGTGGGACTCCGCGAAGTGGATGAGACTCTGGAGGTTCGCGAGGACCTCCTCCGCCCCTTCCATGAGCAGCACATGCAGACGGTATCCGGTGCGTTCGAGCAGCTCCTCGATGACCTCGTCGAGCGCGAGCCGCGGGGCGAGCTGGCGCAGGTCATCGAGGACCGAGAGCCCATCCTCCAGTGCACGGCGTTCGATGCCGGCCAGTTGCGGGTGGTCGGGTGCCTCCGGCCATTCCCCCTCCTCCAGCCATCGCTTCGCCTGGCGCAGGAGCGGTCCCCCCCGCTGCAGCAGGCGGATGCGGGCGATCGTCTCATCCCGGAGACCCACGAAGGGCGAGCGGAGGTAGCCGAAGGCGCGCAGGTCGTCGCGCTCGTTCCCGAGCAACCGGAGCGCGTTGAGGACATCGAGGATCTCCTGACGTTCCCCGAGGTGCGTCATGCCGGCGACGAAGTAGGGGATGCCGTGGCGCTTGAGTGCCGTCTCGAAGTGCTCGAGCCCGCTGCGGGCGCGGTAAAGGAGGGCGATGTCGCGGAACGCGAGCGGACGAAGTTCGCCGCTGTCGGGATCGCGGATTTCGTCGCGGCCCACCGACGCGAGGACCCGGGAGGCGATGCGGACGGCCTCGGATTCGCGGCGCTCGGCTACGTTCTTCCCCTGCGCCGGGATCCACTCGACGCCGGCCTGCTCATGATCGTCGACGCCCGCCACGAGGTCCGCGTAGTCGATCCGGCTGGGCAGCCCTTCCTCGGCGAGCGCATCGCCCGTCTCGTCCATCGAGACGCGGCCGACGATGTTCACGAAGTCGACGATCGGAGGGGCGCTGCGGAAGTTCCGCGGAAGGTCGAGGATGTCGCCCTTCTCGCCGAAGTTATCGGCGACGGCGTTCCACACCGAGATGTCGGCGCCGCGGAAGCGGTAGATGCTTTGCTTCGGATCGCCGACGAGAAAGAGCTGGGGACGATCCTCGCCGCGTCCGATGGCGAAGGCGATGTCGCGCTGCGTGAAGTCGGTGTCCTGAAACTCGTCGATGATGAGCATCCGGTAGCGATCCCGGATCGCGCCGAGCGCGGCGGCGCCGACGGGACCGAGCAGGAGATCGGCCGCCCCCAGGACGACGCTGTCGAAGTCGCGCCGGTTCTCTTCCTCGAGCCAGGCGTCCCAGCGCGTTCGGGCTTCGAGTGCCAGTTCGACCAGTTCCGAACAGATCGCGAGGGCCTCCTCGTCCTTTTCGTCGCTCTCCGGGAACAGGCGCTTCACCGCCGGCAGATCGAGGCCGGAACTGTCGGACGCAAACAGGTCGAGCGTGCCGTCGCTCGCCGGCGGCGCGGCGCTCCGGAGCCATCCCGCGTACCGCCGGTCCCGCCACCTCAGGTCGCGGAGCACATCCCGGACGTGGTCGATCGCGCCGTTGGAGTGCTGCCAGCCCGTGAGTTTCCACCGGCGCAGGATCGCCCGGGCCGCGGCGTTCCCCTCTTCGAGTCTGTCGAGCAGGAGCGTCTTGATGAGTTCGTCCTGCTCGGCCCACGCCTCGTCTTCATCGAGGATCTCGAAGGTCGGATCGATCCCCAGGCGCAGCGCGTGTTCGCGGAGCAGTTCGCCGCAGAAGGAGTGGATGGTGCCGACCGAGGCGCGGTCGATCTCCCAGCGCAATTCGTCCGCGCGCGACGAGGCCTCGATCCGCTTTCGGAGCTGCCGCTTGAGATCGTAGGCCGCCTTCTCCGTGAACGTGATGGCGGCGATCTCGTCCAGGCGGCAGGGGACGGCGGGCGGCGCGAGCGGTTCCCCCGTCTCGCCGTTCACGCCGAAGGGAAGGCCGAGCCGCCACATGATCTTCCCCACCACGGTCGTCGTCTTGCCCGTGCCGGCGTTGGCGACGAGCAGCGTGTCGTCCTCCGACTGGATCGCGCGCACCTGCTCCGGAGTCCACCGGATCTCAGCCACCGGCGCCCTCCCCGCCACCCCGGGCGTCGTCTCCGAAGTCGTCCCCGAAATCGTCGAAGCGGTGGCCCTCCGTGAGCCGGGCCTGGTTGCGGCGGATCTCGAGGGCCGGATCCCAGAACTTCCAGCCTCCCTTCTGCGAAGCGACGGCTTCGAAGCAGCCGTTCCGGACTCGGGCGGGAATGGAGAGGGCCATGGAAAGAGCCTTGCCGTACCTCGCCTCGCCGAAGTTGACCTGACCTCCGTTCTTCGGGTCCCCGGGGTTCTTGATCGACCGGTAGCGGCAGGAGGACATCTCGTAGCCCCGGTCGGCCATCACCTGGGCGTAGAGGACACCCTGGAGGGCGGTCGCGTCGTCGAACCAGGTCTTGTACGGGGGTTTACCGCTCTTGTAGTCGAGCACGTGATGGACACCGGCCCCCTCCCCCACCCGATCCACCCGGTCGATGCTGCCGCGGAGGCGCAGGCGCGATATCCGCCCCCGCACGTCTTCGCCATCCACGAACGTTCGCTCGTCGTCCCAACCGAATCGCAACTCGGTGTGGACCGGGCGTTCCCCGTCCTCCGCCATGTGTTCGAGTTCCCAGGCGACGTAGTCTCGCACCCCCGTCACGATCCCTTCGCGGGTCTGCTCCCAGAGAGCGGCGACGCCGAGCCACTCGCCCTTCGCCGCGCGTTCGGCGCATACCTCCTCGGAGATCTCCGCGAGGCGGCGCCCGGCGGGCCCGGCGAGGGAGGTCGGGAGCCGATCCATGAACTCGGCGTAGAACCGTTCGAGGATCTCGTGCGCCACGCTGCCGAACGTGAGCGGCGTCGTCTCCTCCTCCGCCTCCTCCACGCCTTCGAGCCGGAGCAGGCGCTCGATGAGGAAGGTGAAGGGGGACCGCGCGTAGGCTTCGAGCTGGCCGGCTGACCACGGGTAGTCATCGTCAAAGCGGCGCTCCAGCTCCCGCAGCACGTCGGGGTCGCGCAGGTGGCCGTTCCACGGGTTCGGCCGAAAAGCGGGATGCAGGACACCGGCGTCGTTCGCTGGAGGCGCGGGGACAAAAAATCCGGGATAGCGCTCGAGCCCGGGGCCGCGGTGGGTCTCGCCCGCGGCCGCCACTACCGCGCGCGCGAGGCGTCCGGGGCGGGCGGGAGCGATGCCTGGCCGCTCCGTCGAGTCGGGGGTTCCGAGCGTACGGTACAGGGAGAAGGCCGCCCGCCGATCCGCCTCGGCCGGCGTCACGGGCTCTCCGTCGTCCACGGGGCGCCGGACTCTGGGTAGTTCGGCCGCGTCCTCGTGCGGGGGGACCATGAGGGACGGCAGGAGCGGCGTCCCCCCCGCGTCCGTCGTCCGGTAGGTGATCCATACCGGGCCCGACTGCTGCGTGACGGCGCGCCACAGCGCCCGCTCGCGGCGGAGCGTCTCGTCCCGGTGCGCGACGGGCAGGTCCAACTCCGCGAGGCGGCGGCGCTCTCCATCGGTGAACACGCCCGTGGAGCCGGTCGCACGCGGAAACTCGCCATCGTTCGCATGCACGACGAACGTGTGGGCGAAGGGGACGAGCGCCGCGTCGTGCGCCTCCAGCACCTGGACGCCCTTCTGCCCCGGTGTGGAGAGGACGAGTTCGTTCGTCTGCAGGAGCTTCCCGAGGAGCGCGTGCCACCCTGCCGGCGAGAGCGGATCGTCCGGGTGGTCGAGATCCCGCCACTCCCGCAGGAGTCGTTCGAGGAGGAGGATCCCGCGCTGGTCGGAGCGAACGACCTCCCACCGTTCCTCCACGGGGTCGCAGACCCGGCGCCTCAGCCGGAACACGCCGCGTTCTTCCCTGAGGAGCCCCAGCGTGAGGTCGATCCAGGCTGCCTCGGAGCGGGCCTCGCCCAGCGGTTCGAGCACGTCTCGCATGGCCGCGAAAGCCTCGATGTCCTTCTCGATGCGATCGGCGAAGAGCCCGCGGCCCCGGATCTCTCGCGCCGCGTCCGCGACGAGGGTGCGGAGTCGCTCGAGATTCTCGCTCCAGGCATCGAGCCCCACGACGCGGCGGAGCGCCGCGATGGTGTCGATGCCCCGAAGATCGACGCGGGTGTCGAAGTAGGGGTGCGCGAGGACGGCCCGCAGCGACCGGTAGTCCCAGTTCCGCGCGGCCCCCCGCAGGATAAGGAGGAGAGCCCGGAGGGCCGGGACCTCGTCCAGCGGCGTCCGGATGCGGGCCGTGGCGGAGACGCCCGCCCGCCGCAGCGCCCGGTACGCGCGGTGCGTGTTCTCGCGACCCGACCTTGCGACGACGGCGATCCGATGCGGTTCCGCGGTACCCGCGGCGAGAATTTCCTTGACCTGCCGCGCCACCCACGCCATCTCCCGCGCGGCGTCCGGAACGGGCTGCACGGCCAACGGCCCCGCGCCGCCGCCATCACCGCTCTCGCCGAGAGCGCCGATCACCTCGGTCCGGGCCGCCAGCGTATCGAAGAACGGATCCGGTTCGGACTCCAGCGGGAGGTAGAGGTGGACCTCCACCTCGTCCTGCCGGGAGAGGGCCTCGAGCATGCGGCGGCGCGTGCGGGGGCTCGCGATGCTGTACACGTGCAACTCCGTCGCGCCACCGATCGCCGCCGCCAGCCCTCCCGCCTCGATCCGCTCCGCGATGCGGGCGTTCACCGAGCGCCGGTCGAGGAATCCCCGCTTCTCGAGCGAAGCGAGGTACGCGCGGTAGACGGCCACGGCCCATGCGTTGCGCCGGCGCGCGAAGTCGTCCCCGGGAAGCTGAGCCAGCGCCCGCTCCAACTCGCCCGGCGGAACCCCCTCCGGTAGCAGGTCGCCGAACAGGCGGTCGAGCATGTGCCCGCGGATGACGCCGTCCCCGCGGCCCGGCTCCCGCCCCAGGATCCGGCGCCCCAGCCGCGCCGCGTCCCGGCTTACAAGCCGGCGGCGCGTGAGGAGGCCGACGGATTTCTCCCGGATGCCGAAACGGTCGGTCAGTTCCCCGAACAGCGTGACGGGGGGATCGAGCCACCCCGGGAGGCCGCGTTCGTGCGCGGCCTCGAACAGGAGATCCCGCAGGTTCCGGTGGTTGAGCCAGATCCACGCGCGCGCCCCCGTGCCTGCCTCAGCCGGTGCGGCGGCCTCCGCCAGAAAACGGTCGACGCACGCCTCCCACAGCGGGGCCGCCGCCGGCGCTCGAACTACGTTGAGAGGCACGCGTCAGATATCGGACGAATCAATGGTCTCCGAGGATCGGGATCTACGCTCGACGGTCGTGAGGTTCACGCGCTCCGTCAAGTTTCGAAGGACGCATCGAGGGAGTTGCGCGCCAGCGTTTCGATGTCCTCGACCGAGAGGTCGACCGCTTCGGCGACGCGGCGGAAGTTCTCGTTGATGTAGCCGCCGAAGTAGGCCGGATCGTCGGAGTTCACGGTCGCGAGGAGGCCGAGGTCGAGCATGCGCTTGATCGGGTGCGCCCCGAGGTCCTCCACGACGCGGAGTTCGAGGTTCGACAGCGGGCACACGGTGAGCGGGATGCGGTCGTCGCGCAGGCGCGCCACGAGCGCGTCGTCTTCCAGGGCGCGATTCCCGTGGTCGATCCGTTCGACACCGAGAACATCCAGCGCTTCCCAGACGTACTCCGGCGGTCCCTCCTCGCCGGCGTGGGCGACGAGTCGCAGACCCATGTCGCGGGCCGCCTCGAACACGCGCGCGAATTTCGACGGCGGATGCCCTACCTCGCTCGAGTCCAGGCCCACGCCCAGGAGCCGGTCCCGGTAGGGTGCCGCGGCTTCGAGTGTCTCGAACGCCTCCTTCTCGGTCAGATGGCGCAGGAAGCAGAGGATGAGGGAGACGCTGACCCCCCGCTCCCGGGAACCGACGACGGCCCGCTCGAGGCCGCCCATCAGCGTGCGCAGCGGCACGCCGCGTCCGGTGTGCGCCTGCGGATCGAAGAACATCTCGACGTGGACCACATGGTCCGCCGCCGCCCGCCGCAGATACGCGTCGGCAAGCTCGAAGAAATCCTCCTCCGTCCGGAGGGCGTTCATCCCCTCGTAGTAGAGGTCGAGAAACTCCTGGAGGTTGCCGAACGAGTAGGCCCGGCGGACCTCTTCGACGTCGCCGTAAGGGAGTGACACGCCGTTGCGACGGGCCAGGTCGAACATCATCCCGGGTTCGAGCGAGCCCTCGACGTGGATGTGGAGTTCCGCCTTGGGCGTGCTCCGGATGACTTCGTTCAGGTTCGGCATGGCGCGCGTCTGGTGGCCTCTCGTGACGACGGGGTAGGTTGGTTCGTCGAACTCATGCAGGGGCGGCGACGCCCTGCCCGGATAACGCCCGACTGGACATGTCCCATGAGCCAACCCCGCGATAACTGGAGTTCGAACGTCGGTCTCGTGCTGGCCGCGACCGGCAGCGCGATCGGCCTCGGCAACCTGTGGAAGTTCCCGTTCATCACCTGGGAGAACGAGGGGGGCGCCTTCGTCCTCGTCTACCTGGTCTGCATCGTCGCCGTGGGCCTGCCGATCATGATGGCGGAACTGCTCATCGGGCGCAGGAGCCAGAAGAGCGCGGTCGGGGCGCTCAAGGAGGCGGCCGGGCCGTGGTGGGGCATCGTCGGCGGGTGGGGCGTGCTCGCCGGCTTCATCCTCCTCAGCTACTACACGGTCATCGCGGGCTGGTCCCTGTACTACTTCGCCCAGTCCATCGGCTGGACGTTCGGCGGCTATCCCGCGGGGATGGCGGCGGGCGACCTGTTCAACGAGCAGGTGGGGAACGCGGGCCTCCAGCTCGCGCTCTCCCTCAGCTTCAGCATCGCGACGATCGCGGTCGTCTACTTCGGCGTGAGCAAGGGGATCGAGCGGATCGCCCGCATCTTCCTCCCCATCCTGTTCGGGATCCTCCTCCTCCTCCTCGTGAGCGCGCTGGGGATGAGCGGGTCCGGGGAGGCGATGCGCTTCATCTTCCGCGCCAACTTCGGGGAGCTGGAGATGAGCGGCGTCCTCGAGGCGCTGGGTCACTCCTTCTTCACGCTCTCCCTCGGGATGGGGGCGATGATCACCTACGGTTCCTACATCTCGCGCAAGCATTCGATCGTGAAGGCGTCCGGGGCGATCGTGGCGCTCGACACGCTGATCGCGCTCGTGGCGACGATCATCATGTTCTCGGTCATCTTCTCGGTGGCGGGGATGAGCGACCAGGTGAGCGGTTCGCCGGTGGGGATGCTCTTCATCTCGCTGCCGGAACTGTTCTACACCGCGGTACCGTTCGGCGTCGTGCTGGGGCCGCTCTTCTACGTGCTCGTGGCGCTCGCGGCGCTGACCTCGACGATCTCCCTCCTCGAGGTCGTGTCGAGCTACGTGATCGATGAGCACCGGATCCCTCGACACAAGGCGACGGTCCTCTGCGGCGCGGCTATCTTCGTGTTCACGATCTTCGCGGCGCTCTCGTTCACGGGCACGCCGTTCCTCTCCACGCTGGAGATCTTCGCGGAGAAGGTGGGCTGGTTCTCCACCGTCGACCACTTCGTCTCCAACTGGATGCTGCCCACCGGCGGATTCGCCATCACGCTCGCGGCGGGCTGGTTCATGACGCGGAACGCGACGGAACGCGAACTCGTGGACGGCACGGAGCCGCGGTGGTTCCACTACGGGGCGTGGCGCTTCTTCATCCGCTGGGTGGCGCCGCTGGCGGTGGGGGCGATCATCGTCTCCGTCATCCTGGGCCGCGACTTCAGCTGACGGGAGACGACCGACGACCGTGACGGGTGGCGCTTTGAGGCGAGCTCGGGCCGGAGCGGGCGCGCTGGCCGGAGCCGTCTTCCTCTGCGGCTGTGGCGGCCCACCTTCCGCGTCCTCCCGGGACGGCGACGGGGGCGGCGGGGCCGGGGGGCGCCCCGACGTCGGCCGCGCGCAGGTCGTCGAGGCGCTGGCCCGGGGCTGGTTCCCCGGCCGCGTGGGGGACATCGCCGTGATCCCCAACCCGCGGGCGACCATCACGTACCGAAGCGAGAGCAACCGCTTCATGCACGGAGGGCCGTGGCCCCACGACAGCGACCTCCCGCTGCTCCTCCACGGCGCGAGCTTCTTCCGTCCCGGCGTCTACGACGCGCCGGCTTCCCACCAGGATGTCGGCGCGACCGTGACCGAACTGCTCGGCCTTCCGCGCTGGTCAGGCGCGACGGGACGTCCGTTGAGGGAGGCGTTCGCGAACGGCGAGGAGGCCGGGCGACCGGGGCTGGTCGCCGTCCTCGTGCTGGACGCGCTGCGCTCCGATTACCTGGAACGGAAGGCGGACCTCCTCCCCAACCTGAGCCGGCTCGCGGAGGAGGGGGCCCGCTTCGCCAACGCCCGGGTCGACTACCTCCCGACGAACACGTCCACCGCGCACTCGACGATTGCGACGGCGACGGACCCCGCGATTCACGGGATCGTCGGCAACGGGCTCTACGACCGGCGGACCGGCGAATCAAGCCTGGCCTACGAGGGGGTCGCACCCTACAACCTCATGGCGCTCACCTTCGCGGACCGCTGGAGCGTCGCCACCCGGGGCCGCGCCGAGATCGTGGCGCAGGCGGGGACGGACTACCCGGCGGTGGCGCTCGCGGGCCACGGGGCGTGCATTCTCGGCGGCCACCCGCCGTGGATGGCGTACTACGACTCCGATAGCGGCGCGTGGCGCACGAACGAGGACTGCTACCGCCTCCCGCCCGCCGTGGCTGCGCTCCAATTCGGCCCCCGGCTCGACGCCGTGGACCACGCGTGGATGGGTCACAAACTCGACAGCTACGGCGAGGCTCGGCGCTCCTCGCACTTCGCCGCGTTCGAGGGGGAGGCGGCGGTCGCGCTCATCGAGGGGAGCGCCTTCGGCGAGGACGACATTACGGATCTCTTCCTCGCCAACCTGAAGAGCCCGGACTACGTGTCCCACAAGTACGGCCCCTTCTCGCCCGAGATGGATGCGACGCTGGCGGAACTCGACGGCTGGCTGGGCCGGATCGCGGCGGCGCTCGAGGCGAAGGCCGGGCCGGACGGGCTGGCCCTGATCGTGACGGCCGATCACGGAATGCCGGACGCCCCGGCGAGCGACGACCTGTGGGTCACGTACGACGACGTGACGGCCTGGCTGAACGAGCGTGTGGACCCCGGCGGGCCGGGCGTGGTCGAGTACTACGAGGGGTCGGAGAACCAGATGTTCCTCGACCACGCGCGGCTGGAAGCGCTCGGGCTGGCGCCCGACGACATCGCGCGGACGCTGGAGGAGTCCCCGGCCGTGGGCTTCGCGATTACCGAGGACGAAGTGCGACAGGCGCTCCCTGCACGGAGGTAGGCAGATGTTGAACCGGCGGACCTTCCTCAAGACCGGCGCCCTGTCGGCAGCCGGACTCGCGACTCGCGCGGATTCTCTCCTCGCCGCCCCCTACGATCCTCTTCCCCGCCTCCCCGGAACCGCGAACCCGATTCGCGTCCAGGGGATGGTCCGCGCGGGGGGTCGCGGCGTGGGGCGCATCGCGGTCTCCGATGGACTCCAGGTCGTGGATTCCGACGCCGACGGCCGGTTCGAACTCGTGACCTCGGCCGACCGGGGCTTCGTCTGGGTGCGGGTCCCCTCCGGATACGAGATCCCCACGAACCCGTCCGGCACGGCGCGCTTCTACGAGCGCATCGACCCGACGCGGAGCGGGATGTCCGTCGCGTTCGACCTCGCGCCGCTCGGCGTGTCGGACGAACGGCACACGCTTCTCCTCCTCGGGGACATTCAGACCGAGACCGAAGAGGAGATGGGGTGGTTTCACGAACGCTCCGTCCCCGACCTCCGGCAAACCGTGCGGGAGTTGGGCGACATGCACGTCTTCGGCATCTCCGACGGCGACATCATGTACGACCGTCTCGAGCTCTATCCGGAGTACGAGCGCGGCGTGAACCGGATCGGGATCCCCTTCTTCCAGGTGATCGGGAACCACGACCTCGACATGGAGAGCCCCACGGACGAGGCCTCCTCGGACACCTTCTCCAGCCACTTCGGACCGCGCTATTACTCCTTCGATCGCGGGGCGGTGCACTACGTGGTGCTCGACGACGTGTTCTGGCACGGGAGCGGATACCTCGGTTACCTGGACGCCGACGCGCTGACCTGGCTGGCGGCGGACCTGAGCCGCGTGGAGGCGGGGGCGCCGGTCATCGTGGCCACGCACATCCCCGCGCTTGGGAGCAACCACGTCCGACGCGGCCTGACCTCCCCCGACCCGCCGGGCGCGATCATGAATCGCGACGCGCTCTATCGGCTGCTGGAGCCCTTCCAGGCGCACATCCTCACGGGCCACACGCACGAACTGGAGCATGTATTCGAAGCGGGCACGCACGAGCACGTGGCGGGTGCGATCTGCGGGGCGTGGTGGAGCGGGCCGATCTGCTGGGACGGCGCCCCGAACGGCTACTGCGTCTACGAGGCGGCGGGCGAGGAGATCTCGTGGCGCTACAAGTCCACGGGGTTCGACGCGACGCACCAGATGCGGCTGTACGCCCCGGGGGCCGACCCGAACGCGCCGGGGGCGGTCGTCGCGAACGTGTGGGACTGGGACCCGGAGTGGACGGTGCGGTGGTTCGCCGACGGGGAGGCCCGGGGGCCTATGACGCGGCGAAACGGGCTGGACCCGCTCAGCGTCGAACTGCACACGGGCGACGACCTCCCGCCGCGCCGATCGTGGGTCGAACCGCGCATCACGAACCATATGTTCCAGGCGCCCGTCGACCCGGGGATCGCGGAAGTGCGGGTGGAGGCCACCGACCGCTTCGGCCGCGTCTACTCCGAGGCCCTGCGACTGCCCTAGCGGCCCGCGGCAAGAACCCGCGTCCGCGCCGCGAGCGGTGGGGCGCGAGGCGAGGCGTTGTAGACCTCGGACTCCGGGCTCATGTTGCGGGGACGGGGCGGCCGGAGGGTCGGCCGTCCGCATGCTGACCCGGGCCCGGAGATGTAGCCATGACCCAGCCACGCCCGCGCTTCCGTCCGTCTTCCTTCTTCCTCCCCGCCTCGACGCTGCTCCTCGCGGGCGCCTGCGCGCCGCCCCAAATGACCATGGAGGAGGCGTGCGCCGATCCCGCCAACGAGATCGTGGCGGAAAACTGTCTCGAGGGGCACCCGCCCACGGAGTGGGACATCAACGGCTACGGCGATCCCAGCATCCAGGGGTTCGGGACCGACATCGCGGTCAACCGGGGCGAGACGATCCAGTTCAAGGTCGACACCGACTCCGACGACTACCGGATCGACATCTACCGCATGGGCTACTACGGCGGCATGGGGGCGCGCCGGGTGGATTCCTTCGATCCCGCCGCGACGCTGCCCCAGATCCAGCCCGAGTGCCTGCGCGCTCCGATCCCGGTGCTCGCCGAGGGGGGCGGCCTCGAGACGTGGCCCGCGCCGCTCGTGGACTGCGGCAACTGGGCGGTGTCGGCCTCATGGCAGGCGCCGGACGACGCGACTTCGGGCATCTACTTCGCCCGGCTCGTACGCGAGGACCCGATCGAGGGCTGGGTGAAGAACGATGCGTTCGAACCGACGCCGCTCCCGCCGACGGGCGAGGACTCGCTTTGGGAAGCTCCCGGCTTCCACGCCGTGATGCGGAACCCGCTGCGCGAGGCGCGCGCCAGCCACATCTACTTCGTCGTCCGTGATGACGACGGCGAATCCGACCTGCTCTTCCAGACCTCGGATCTCAACTGGCAGGCGTACAACCGCTACGGCGGCCACAGCGTGTACGGGCGCCTGAATCCCGAGCGCCTCCGGCTCCACGGCGGACCCCCGCGCGCGCCGAAAGTGAGCTACAACCGGCCCTTCGAGAACCGGCACTACCGGGCCGTGAACATGGTGTTCAACTCCGAGTACCCGATGGTCCGCTGGCTCGAGCGCAACGGCTACGACGTGAGTTACACGTCCGGCGTCGATACGGATCGCAGGGGCGAGGAACTGCTCGAGCACAAGGTCTTCCTCTCCGTCGGACACGACGAGTACTGGACGGGCCAGCAGCGGCGCAACGTGGAGGCCGCGCTCGCGGCCGGCGTTCACCTCGGCTTCTTCGGTTCGAACGACATCTTCTGGAAGGTGCGCTGGGAGCCGAGCATCGACGGATCGGAGCAGCCGTACCGCACGTTCGTGACCTACAAGGAATCGCAGGACCACCGGAAGCTCGATCCGGTCGAGTGGACGGGTCTATTCCGCGATCACCGTTCGATCAACCCGGAGGGCCCGTGGCCGGCGAACGCCCTCACCGGGACGCTGTTCACGGTGAACGCGTGGCGGAACGACCCGCTCATGGTGGACGCCGAATTCGCCGGCCTCAGGTTCTGGCGCAATACGGAGGTCGCACGGCTCCAGCCCGGTGAGCGCTACGTGTCGATCAAGGGAATCCTCGGCCACGAGTGGGACTCGGACATCGACAACGGCTTCCGCCCGCCGGGGCTGTTCCGGCTCTCCGCGACGACGATCGACAACCTGCAGTACTGCGTCCACCCGGGCCGGGGCTGCGAGACGGGGTCGGCCACGCACAACGCGGTCATGTACCGGCACGAGAACGGTGCGCTCGTCTTCGACACGGGGACGCTGCAGTGGCCGTGGGGCCTCGACGCCCACCACGACACCGAGACCGGCGTCCCGCCCGAGCGCCAGAACGGCATGGACACGCGGGTCGGAGTGGACCCGAACGGCCCGGATCTGGTGTTGCAGCAGGCGACGCTCAACGTGTTCGCGGACATGGGCGTGCAGCCCGCCACGATCCAGGCGGACCTGGTGCCGGCCACGGCTTCGACGGATGACGTCCCGCCGACGTCCTCCTTCGAGGCTCCCTCCGGGCCCGATGCGGAGAGCGGCCTGATGACGGTCAGCGGGACGGCTTCGGACGCCGGGGGCGGCGTGGTCGCTGCCGTCGAGGTGTCGCTGGACGGCGGGATGACGTGGCGCCCGGCCCGTGGCCGCACGAACTGGAGCTACGCGTGGGATCCGGATGCGTCGGGCGGCGAGGTTTCGATCCTCAGCCGCGCCGTGGACGACAGCGGCAACCTGGAGACTCCGGGCGAGGGCGGCTGAGCCGAGCCGATGTGAGCCGACGCGAGCCCCCGCCGACGTTGTAGACTCCTGACGGCGGGGGCATGTTGCGGAGACGCGGCGGCCGGGGGTCGGCCGACGCCCTGCTCTGGCTCGGAGATGTCGCCATGATCGCGTCCCCAACGCGCTTCCGTCCGTTCCCCGCCTCCTCCCTTTTCCTGGTTGTGGTCGCCGCGGGCTCCGGCTGCAGCCTGCAGGTGTCCGCGGGGGATCCGTGCGCGAACCCCGCCAACGAGATCGTGGCCGAGAACTGTCTCGAGGGGCACCCGCCGACCGAGTGGGACATCAACAGCTACGGCGACCCCAGCATCCAGGGCTTCGGCACCGACATCGCGATCGCCCAGGGCGAGACGATCGAGTTCAAGATCGACACGGACTCGGACGACTACCGGATCGACATCTACCGCATGGGCTACTACGGCGGCATGGGCGCGCGCCGGGTGGATTCCTTCGAGCCCGCCGCGACGCTGCCCCAGATCCAGCCCGAATGTCTGCGGGGCCCGATCCCGGTGCTGGCCGAGGGCGGCGGGATGGAGACGTGGCCCGCGCCGCTCGTCGACTGCGGCAACTGGGCGGTGTCGGCCTCCTGGCAGGCGCCGGAGGATGCGACCTCGGGCATCTACTTCGCACGGCTCGTGCGCGAGGACCCGATCGAGGGCTGGGTGAAGAACGACCAGTTCCGGGCGACGCCGCTCCCGCCGACCGGTGAGGACTCGCTTTGGGAGGCGCCCGGCTTCCGGGCCGTGATGCGGAACGGCCTGCGCGAGCCGCGCGCCAGCCACATCTACTTCGTCGTGCGGGACGACGACGGGGAGTCCGACATGCTCTTCCAGACGTCGGACCTCACGTGGCAGGCGTACAACCGCTACGGCGGGCACAGCGTGTACGGCCGGCTGAACCCGGAGCGCCTCCGCCTCCACGGCGGAGAGCCGCGGGCGCCCAAGGTCAGCTACAACCGGCCCTTCGAGACGCGCCACTACCGGGCCGTGAACAAGGTCTTCAACTCCGAGTATCCGATGGTCCGCTGGCTGGAGCGCAACGGGTACGATGTCAGCTATTTCTCGGGCATCGACACGGATCGCCGCGGCGAGGAACTGCTCGAGCACAAGGTCTTCCTCTCGGTCGGACACGATGAGTACTGGACAGGACGGCAGCGGCGGAACGTGGAGGCCGCCCGGGCCGCCGGCCTGAACCTCGCCTTCTTCAGTTCGAACGAGGTGTACTGGAAGGTGCGCTGGGAGGCGAGCATCGACGGCTCGGGTGAGCCCTACCGGACACTCGTGACGTACAAGGACTCACAGGACCACCGGCGTCTGGACCCTGTCGAATGGACCGGCGAGTTCCGCGACCACCGATCGATCAACGCCGAAGGGCCGTGGCCGGAGAACGCCCTCACGGGGACGCTGTTCACCGTGAACGCGTGGCGGAACGACCCCATCATCGTCGATGCCGAGTTCGCCGACCTGCGCTTCTGGCGCAATACGGAGGTCGCGCGCCTGCGGCCCGGTGAGCGGTACGTCTCCATCAAGGGAATCCTCGGCCATGAATGGGACTCGGACATCGACAACGGGTTCCGGCCGCCCGGACTGTTCCAGGTGGCCGCGACGGAGATCGACAACACCCTCTACTGCGTGCACCCGGGGCGCGGCTGCGAGACGGGCACGGCCACGCATCACGCGGTGCTGTACCGGCACGAGGGCGGGGCGCTCGTGTTCGGCTCCGGGACGCTGCAGTGGTCGTGGGGGCTCGACGCGCACCACGATACGGAGACGGGCGTCCCCCCCGAGCGTCAGAACGGCGCCGACACCCGCGTGGGCGTCGACCCGCATGGCCCCGACCTCGTCCTGCAGCAGGCGACGATGAACCTGTTCGCGGACATGGGCGTGCAGCCCGCCACGATGCAGCCGGACCTGGTGGCCGCGACGGCTTCGACGGATCGCACGCCACCCACATCCTCGTTCGGGCCGCCGTCGGCGCCAAACGAGGAGAGCGGTATGGTGACCGTCACCGGGACGGCGTCGGACACCGGCGGTGGCGTTGTCGCGGCCGTCGAAGTCTCGCTCGACGGGGGAGCGACCTGGCACCCGGCCCGCGGCCGGACGGACTGGAGCTACGAGTACGACCCCGCCGCTGCCGGAGACGAGGTCTCGATCCTGAGCCGCGCGGTGGACGACAGCGGCAACCTCGAGACGCCGAGCTCGACCACCGGCGGCGCGGACGGGGGAGGCTGATTCAGCGGTTCGTCGGGAATCCCAGGTCGACGCGGCTGCCGGCGGGGTCGGGCCAGCGCGTCGTCATCACCTTCGGTTTCGTGTAGAAGTGCACGCCCTCCGGGCCGTAGATCGCGTGCGCCCCGAACGCCGACTCCTTCCAGCCGCCGAAGGAGTGATATCCGACCGGAACCGGAATCGGGACGTTGAGGCCGACCATGCCCGCGTCCGCATCCTCCTGGAACTGCCGCGCGGCGCCGCCGTCGCGCGTGAAGATCGCGGCCCCGTTCCCCCAGGGATTGTGCCGCAACAGGTCGACGGCTTCGTGGTACGTCCCCACGCGCACGACGCAGAGGACCGGACCGAAGATCTCGTCTCGATAGACGGTCATGTCGGGCGTCACCTCGTCGAGCAGCGTGACGCCGAGGAAGAAACCGTCGCCCTCGAAGTGCGCCTTTCGACCATCGACGACGACGCGCGCCCCGGCTTCGGCGCCCTGGCGCACGTAATCCGCGACGCGGTCGCGGTGCTCGGCCGTGATGAGCGGGCCCATCTCGGAGGCGGGATCGTCGCCGGGGCCGATGCGCAGTTTCTCCATGCGGGCGCGGATGGCGTCGACGAGCGGATCGGCGCTGTCGCCGACCGCGACCGCGACGGAGATCGCCATGCACCGCTCGCCAGCCGATCCGTACGCGGCGGAGACGGCGGAGTCCGCGGCGAGATCGATGTCCGCGTCGGGCAGCACGACCATGTGGTTCTTGGCGCCGCCGAGCGCCTGCACACGCTTTCCGTGCGCGGTGGCCGTCTCGTACACGTGCCGGGCGACCGGCGTCGATCCCACGAAGCTGACGGCCTGCACCTCAGGGTGCTCGAGCAGGCGGTTCACGGCCACGTGGTCTCCGTGCACGACGTTCAGAACGCCCCCCGGGAAGCCGGCCTCGTGGAAGAGTTCCGCGATGAAGCTGGCGGCGCTGGGATCGCGCGGTGACGGTTTCAGCACGAACGTGTTCCCGCACGCGACCGCGTTCGGGAACATCCAGAGCGGCACCATGGCCGGGAAGTTGAACGGCGTGATCCCCGCCACGACCCCGAGCGGCCGCCGGACGGAATAGACGTCGACGCCCGAGGATGCCTGCTCGTTGTACGTCCCCTTCAAGTGTTCGGAGAGGCCGCAGGCGTACTCGATGTTCTCCACGCCGCGCGCGACCTCGCCGATCGCGTCGGCCAGCACCTTTCCGTGCTCGGCGGTGAGCCGTTTCGCGATCTCTTCGGCATTTTCCACAACCAGGTTGCGGTAGGCAAACATGAGCTTCGTGCGCCGCGCGACGCTGACGCAGCGCCACTCGTCGAACGCCGCGAGCGCCGCCGCCACGGCCTCATCGACTTCATCGGCGTTCGCCATCGGCAGCTCGCCCGTCTGCCGGCCGGTCGCGGGATTGAAAACGGGCGAGGTCCGGCCGGACGATCCGGCTCGCGGTTCACCGCCGACCAGGTGTGGAATCCGTTCGACCGGATCCGGCGCATCGGCGGCCGCCCGGTTCGTCGCGGCTGACGCCGAAGGCATCGCTGTGCTCACTTGGCCCCCTCGTGGTAGCCGAGGATCGCCTTCACTTCGAGGAACTCCTCGAGTCCGTGGCGGCCCCACTCGCGCCCGTTGCCGGATTGCTTGTAGCCGCCGAACGGCATCCTGAAGTCCGGGCGCGCGCCGTTCAGGTTGACCTGGCCCGACCGGATCCGGCGCGCGACGGACCGCCCACGTTCGCGGTCGCCCGCCGACACGTAGCCGGCGAGGCCGTAGAGCGTGTCGTTCGCGATGCGAACCGCGTCATCGTCGTCCTCGTATCCGATGAGCACGAGGACCGGACCGAAGATCTCTTCGCGCGCGACGACCATCTCGTTGTTCACGTGCGAGAAGACCGTCGGCCGGACGTAGTATCCCCGCTCCAGTCCCTCCGGTCGCCCGGGCCCTCCGGTCGCGAGGCGGGCACCCTCCTCGATTCCCCGCTCGATCAGCCGCTGGATCTTGTCGAACTGCACGTCGGACACCGCCGGGCCGATCGTCGTCCCCTCGGTGCCCGGATCGCCGACCACCACCTTCCCGGCCGCCGCGGCCGCGATGTCCGCGGCCTCGTCCATCCGCGAATGCGGCACGAGCATGCGCGTCGGCGCGTTGCAGGACTGTCCCGTGTTGTTGCAGACGGCGAAGACGCCCCGGGACACCGCTCGCCCGAAATCGGCGTCGTCCAGGATGATGTTGGCCGACTTGCCGCCCAGTTCCTGGGCCACGCGCTTCACCGTCGACGCCGCGTTCCGTGCCACCTCCACCCCGGCCCGGGTGGAGCCCGTGAACGAGACCATGTCGACATCGGGGTGCGACGATAGCGCTGCGCCGACCACCGGACCGGCTCCGTTCACGAGGTTGAAGACCCCCGGCGGCACACCGGCCTCATGCAGGATGTCCGCGAAGATCAGCGCGTTGAGCGGCGCGACTTCCGACGGCTTGAGCACCATCGTGCACCCCGCCGCCAGCGCCGGCGCCACCTTGCAGGCGATCTGGTTCAGCGGCCAGTTCCACGGCGTGATGAAGGCGCACACGCCCACCGGCTCCCTTACGAGGAGAGACGTTCCGAGGTCGGTCTCGAACTCGAAGTCCGCGAGGATCTTCAGCATGGTTCGGAAGTGGGCCATGCCGGACGGAACCTGTGCCTGCGCGGCCAGCGCCATCGGCGCGCCCATCTCTGAGCTGACGGTCGCGGCCAACTCCGCCGAACGGGCCCCGTAGCCCTCGCAGATGCGTTCCAGCAGCGCGACCCGTTCCTCCCGGCTCGTCTGCGAGAAGGGGTCGAACGCGGCCTTCGCGGCCGCCACCGCGGCGTCCGCATCAGCCTGCCCACCCATCGCGATGGCTCCGATCACTTCCTCGGTGGCCGGGTTGACCACATCCAGCGTCTCATCGACCGACGGTCCAACCCACGCGCCGTCGATGTAGAACTTGCGGAGGTTCTCCACGGATCCCCTTTCCCGCGCCGCGCGATGCGGCGTCACGATGTTCGTACAAAAACACGACCCCGGCGGGGAGCGACCTTCGCCTCCCGCCGGGGTCGATCCTACCCTCCGGGGTCGGCCTCGACTACCGGCGACCCCGGATCCCACCGACTACGCTTCGAAACTCACCCGGTCAACCACGACCACCGGTAGTTCACGCGCACGTAGTAGTAGCCGCCGTTGAAACCGAACGGCGAGCTCTCCGGATAGAGCAGACCCACGTCGTCGGCCGTGTCCGGAGCCTGCGTGGCCGGATACGTGTCGAACAGGTTGTTCGCGCCGATCGTGATTGTTGCATCGTCCGTGAGGTCGGTCGACAACTCGAAGTCGACGAGGAACCGGCCGGGGAAGGCCGTGCCCTCCACGCCGCCGATCACCACGCCGCCGACGTCCACCCACGAATCGTACCAGGTACCGCGGACGAGAGCGCGCACCCCGCCCAGCGTGTGCAGCACGTTGAGCGAACCCCGCCACGAGGGGACGGACTGCTCGAGCTGATCCACCCGGTCCGTGTCGATGACGTCAGGGTTGAAATCGGTGACGGACGTGCCGTTGTAGTTGAAGAGCGCGCTGAAGCTCGTCGCGCCACCCATCCCCGGGGGCGTGTAGTTCGCCACGACATCGAGCCCCTGCGTCCTCGTGCTGAAGTCATTGGTGAAGAACCGGAACTCGGCGAGGTTCGCGGCGCTGGTGACTCCCTCCGACAGAAGGCGCGTGACGTCTTCGGGCGCGAGCTTGAACGTCTGCGTCTGCGCGAAGCGGTCCGAGATCGCGATCCGGTAGTAATCCACCGTCAACTTGAACGCATCCGCGTCGAACACGGCTCCGGCAGTGAGGCTGAACGCCTTCTCGGGCGTCAGCTGCCGCCCGCCCTCAAGGGCCGCCACGGCCGACGTCGAGGGGATCGTGCCGCGGTTGACGAGGTCGCCGATCGTCGCGTCGAACACGGTCGACACGTTGAAGGCGTTCTGCTGCCCCGGCGTCGGGGCGCGGAAGCCGGTGCTCCCGCCGGCGCGCAGGGCGAGCCGGTCGCTGACCTCGAGGCGGCCCGAGACCTTCCCCGTCACCTGGCTTCCGAAGTCGGAGAAGTCCTCCCAGCGCAACGCGGCGCCGAGCGTCCACGGGTCTTCGCTGCCGCCCAGGTGAATGTCTCCGTAGATCGCCACGTTCTGGCGGTCCCAGTTTCCCGCGGCGATCGGGCTGAAGCCCGGGAAGCCGTTGGACGACGAACTGAAGCCCTGCGCGGCGTAGGGCCCGATCTTCCACGACTCGTCCTGTCCCTGCCCGATCGTGAAGCGCTCGTCCCGCCGCTCGAGCCCGCCCGCGACGTGGACCTGCTCGCTGGCGTCGTACGCGAAGTCGAGGTTGATGTTGAACTCATCCTGCCGGTAGAGCCCCGGGTCGAAATGCGTGGGCGTCTCCGGCCCGAGCGCCGCGTTCACCGTGTTGTAGATGAAGAAGTCGGCGGTGTGGCTGCCGAAGCTGGCGCTCGCGTCCCAGGTAAAGCCGTCCGCGTTGCCGCCCTTGACGCCGCTGACGACGGACCAGTCGGTGACGTTGCCGCCGAACTGGGGTGTGAAGCCGCCCGGGAACATCTCCTGGAACGAGAAGCAGTTCGGGTCGGCGAAGACCTGCGCCAACGCCACCGGGTCGGGGACATGGTTCGTGATGAGGACCTCGGGGCAGTTCGCCGATCCGAGGCCCTTCGCCTCCAGCACGTCACCGATGAGGAGCGACTGCCCGCCGTCACCGCTGAACACAGAGCCGCGCGTGTTCGGATTACGGAAGAAGAACCCGCCGTCCACCTCCTTGGTGGAGAGGTTGCCGAACGCGTAGAACTGCTCGTCGTCGCTGAACGTGTAACCCGTGTTGAGCCACACCTTGAGGTCGTCGTTGACCTCGGGCGACCCCCAGATCTGGGCCGTGGGCGTCCGCACGGCGGAGTTGCCGGCCGAGAGGAGTGCGATGGCGTCGGCGCGCTGGATGGCCCGGTCGGTCGGATCCTGGTTGCCGTATTCCACGCTGAGGTTGGCGAAGCCGGTGGCCCCCAGGGGGACGCCGATGTTGCCGGAGACGGTGAGCATGTCGCCGTCGCCCTCGTAGTAACTGCCGCTCTTGACCTCGATCATGCCGCCGTCGCGGTCGTCCTTCAGGATGAAGTTCATCACGCCGGCGATGGCGTCGGAACCATACTGCGCCGAGGCGCCGTCGCGGAGGACTTCCACCTGCCGCAGCGCGATGCCGGGAATTGAGCCGATGTCCACGCCCTGGGCCCCATCCGAGAGACCGGCCCCGAGCCACGTGATGATCGACCCGCGGTGCCGCCGCTTCCCGTTGATCAGCACCATCGTGTGATCGGACGCGAGCCCCCGCAGGTTCGCGGGACGCGTGATCGTGGCGGCGTCGCTGATGGGCTCGACGCGGACGTTGTAGGACGGGACCACGGTGCGAAGCAGAAAGTCGATGTTCGTCTCTGCCTGGCTGGTGATCTCGGACACCGGGATCACGTCCACAGGCACCATCGACTCGGTCACCGTTCGCGGCTGCGCGCGGCTTCCGACGACCACCAGCTCACCAAGGTTGATCGCCTGGAGTTCCAGCGCGAAGTCCTGGTTCGCCGTCTGGCCGCTCACGACCGAGACCGTCTGCGTCTGAATGGCGTAACCGATGAGCCGGACTTCGACCGCGTGGTCGCCGGCCGGAACGCCGGAAATCGAATAGGCGCCGCCGGCGCCCGAGCCCACCGATATGTCGAGCGCGGGGATCGCGACCCTCGCGCCGCTGAGGCCGGCGCCGGCCGGATTGGTCACCCTGCCCTCGATGGTCCCCTGGGCATACGCCGCCGCCGGCGCCGCCAGAAAGGCGAGGGCCAGCAATGCTCGTTTCAGCATACTCATCTCCTGAGGTTGGTTGTACTCAACTCCCGAAGTTGGTCGGTTCAAACAGGTCGGCTCGGAACTTCCCGTTCCCGAGGGCCCGAGCCGAGGGGCCCGCGGGACATCCGGAGATGCTCTAGAGCGGAGCCCAGGGCATCTCGAGGGACCTCCACATGTGTGCAACCGGACTGTTGTCGTACCCGAGACCCTCCTTTGGCTGCTTGAAGTGGCGCCCGACGATGTCGATGAACGGATCCAGCGAAACCTCCATGCCCTCCTGGAAGGCATACGTGTCGTTGACGCAGATCATGCGGGCCGAAACGTACAGCGGATGGCCCTTCGCGTATTCCGCAGCCTGCTTGATGTAGTCCGGCGGGATGTAGTCCTCGCCGAAGATCCGGTTGTACAGCTCCGGGTACTCGTACCCGTACTCCTCGTCCGGATAGAAGCGCAGCGCGCCGTGATACCGGATGCCCCAACTCACGTACTCGGGCACGTATGGTTCGTACAACTGCGCGCCCCACCAGCCGTGATCCACCTTGATCAGGTTCTGCACGGTGTCGTGGAGCAGGCCGGCGAGGACGTTTTCCTCGGGCTGCCCGTCATTCAACGCGTGAGTCGCGCTCTGCAGGACATGCCGGGCGGGCCAGAACCTCCGCCGGAAGAAATCTTCCAGCGTCGGATTCGCCGGCAGGGGTTCGAGAATCTCGTCGCTGGGCCTGAACAGGTTGCCGGTGCCGCGCGGGGCGTTGAGTTCCTGCGCGGCGGCGTGGTCGTCGTGATCGTCGTCGTGGTCTTCGTCCGCGAACTCCGCTTCGGCCTCCGCAGCCTCCGCGAGCAACTCGTTCTCGTCGAGAAGCCGCGGGTCGAGGTCTTCGGTCCGCGGGACGGGACCGTGGTGGTGATGATGGTCGTGAGCGTGACCCGGATCCTCGCCGTCGAGGAGATCGCACATGTAGTGCTCCAGGGCCTCCGCCTTGTCCTCGGGCGTCATCACCGCGAGGGCACCGGCACCAACCGATGCGAGGAACTTTCTTCGGTCGATCTCCATGCTTCCCTCCCGGCGCTGGAGGTTAGGCGGCCGTTACGCCTTCAAGTTGATTAAACGAGCGCGGGATTGCTAGATGTGACGGTGCGAGAGGGGTCGCGCGAGACTGCGAAAAAACGGGGGCGCCCAGTCTCGGGACGCCCTTCCTTCCATGTACCTCTCTACGTAACCCGTGATGATACCGTCGGATCAATAGGCCTGTTTGACCACGTTCTCGGCTTTGGGGCCCTTCGGTCCGTCGACGACATCGAGTTCGACCTTCTCACCTTCCGCCAGGCTCCGAAAACCATCCGCCTGGATCGCCGTGTGGTGAACGAAGACCTCCGCGGACCCATCATCGAGCGCGATGAACCCGAAGCCCTTCTGATCGTTGAACCACTTGACTGTGCCGCTTCTGCGCATGCCGTGCTCCTGGCCACAATGCCGGTGAACCTGATCCGGTTCGCGTTTTCCGGAGCCCAGAATACACGGGAAATTTGCGGTTGTCCATGCGCCGGACGGGACGCGTCTATTTCCCCATGGACATGAAATCGCGAAGCCGGAGTTTCGTCTGGTGGTCCTGCATCCGCATGCCGCGCATGTTCTGGCCGCGAATGTAGGTCCGCTGCCAGCCCTCTTGAACGGCCTCCTCGTCGTGGGCGTGGAGGTCGTCAATGAACTGGGCTCGGGACTCGTGCCATGCCGTGTACTGTTTCGCGATGAGCTTGTCGTCCCAGAGCTCGCGCGTGCGGGGGCGCGCGTTCTCGAGATAGTGTCGCGGCATGGGCATGATCCGGCAGATCGGCTCTCCCTCGTCGAAGCGGATCCAGTGCTTGGGCCGCGTGACCTTCCAGTTCATTGTGAACGAGAACGGGGCCCAGTCGGTCTCGATGATCCCGTCGAGCGGGACGATGCCGTCCTTCGGGAGGTTGGGGCAGCCTCGCGCCCAGAGGTTGTGGCCCTTCGTGGTACGGAACAGATAGCCGGGCGTGAACGTCACGACTCCGCTCCCGAAATGGCTCGCGATGGCGGGGTGGGGCTCGTCCTCCCAGCGAAAACGGATGGACTCCAACTCGGCCCCGCCGTCCCACCGAAGCCAGAACTTCGTGGGGCAGAGCAGATCCCAACCGGCCTGGTTCGCGATGAGGAGCGGGAGGCAGCGGTAGGCAAAGCGGTCCGGCGTTTCGTCCATCCACTCGCGGCGCTGGTCGCCCGTCACGATCTCGAGGGCGGTGTCGGCGACCCGGAATGCCGTCAGTTCGATGCCGCGCGCGGATTGGGGCCGCGCCTTGGCCTTCTTCGCCACCGGGCGGACGCCGTGCGCCTTACCGCGCCGAGACCCGGTTCGCCGGCCCGCCTCCGCCTCCGCCCTCGACAGCGTCGACGAGCGACTTGCCCAGGTCCAGAGGCACGAGACGGCCGCCGATCTCCGCGACGCCCTGTATGCGGACCCAGCGGTCGAGCAGCGTCACCTGGAGCACGGTCTCGAAACCGTCGGTCGTCGCGCTGGGGTCGATCTTCATCGTGATCCGCCGCGCGGCGACGTCGTACTCCCACGAACCGTAGAACCGGGTTTCCAGGGTCGTACCGCCCGGCCCAAGTCCGGTCAACGTGATCCGTGAACTCAGGTTCTGGATCGACCCGAAGACCAGACGGACATCGGAACCCGGGGGGAGAGGCTGGAAGTCGTCGGGGAGGTCCGGCACCTGGCGCTGGAGAAGTTCGAGCGGTCGGTAGGCGCCGACGATGGTGTGATGGACGGTCCGGTAGGCGGGGCCGTACGGGTTGTTGTCCAGTTCGCACGCCGCCATGCCGCCGGCGAGGATGGCGCCCGTGGCCGCGCTCGCGATGTTCCGGACCCGCAGAGATCTCATGAAGCCTCCAGCACTCGTTTCGACCGGCATGCCACACCCCCCGGGCACGGCCGAGCCGGCCGGGGGGACGCGACACTCCTCTGAATAAGAAACGCTCCGGCCTCGCGCGGGCAACCCGCCGTCCGCGCATCAGGCGCCGGGAGGCTCCCTTCACCAGGGGGCGTTGCGCGGGATGTCTCCGGTTGACAGGGTCTTGGCGAGGTCAACCGCGCCCGACTCGATACTCGAACCCGGTTCGTTGCGAAATGCTCACGATACGCCCCATCCGCCGCGCGCTCGTGCCCGTCGATTCCGCGGCCGCGCGCCGCGTCTCCGCGCTCAACTACGATGAGTTTCAGGGGGACCACGAGATCTGGGAAGCCATCCGGGACGCACCTGATTCGGTGCTGAACGTCACCATGGCGCACTGCGCCGTG
Organism: Candidatus Palauibacter soopunensis; assembly: GCF_947581735.1. NCBI lineage: Bacteria > Pseudomonadati > Gemmatimonadota > Gemmatimonadia > Candidatus Palauibacterales > Candidatus Palauibacteraceae > Candidatus Palauibacter > Candidatus Palauibacter soopunensis. The sequence continues at coordinate 27,298 of NZ_CANPVT010000026.1, read as the reverse complement.
ACGAGCCCGGACCGGATCCTGAGGGGAGACTCGGAGGAGTCGCTCGCGCGGGCGCGCCGCAACTTCGAGCGCCTGCGCGCCTCCCCGCTTACGCACGAGGTGAAGAGGACCCTGTACATCTATGAGATCGTGGATCCGCGGCGCCCCGGCGTGCGCCAGATCGGCCTCGGCGGATTGGCCCGCACGGACGAGATCCGGACGGAAGACACGCCGGCCGGGCCAATCATCCGGAACGAAGGGGTTCGCCCGCCCAAGGCGAGGGGACGCGCCCGGCTCATCGAGGCGACGGGCGCCATCATCGGGACCGTGAACAATGCGGTCCCGGACGAGTCCGGGGCGTTCGCGGCGGCGCTCGAGCGTCATGCGGACGGAACGGCGGCCGATTTCGAGGTCGAGGGGCGCCTGGGGACGACGCATCACATCTGGCTCGTCGCCGAGCCGGGCGCGGTGACGCGTCTGCAGCGCCTTCTTGCGGACCAGCCGGAGGCGTACGTGGCCGACGGGAACCACCGGAGCGCCGCCGCGGCCATGCTGGGACACGAGTCCTTTCTCGCGGTGTTCTTTCCGGCCGACCGGATGGGGATCTCCCCCTACAATCGGCTGGCCCGGCTTCCCGGCGACCGCGTCGCGCCGGTGGAGTCGGCGCTGGCGCGTTCGTTCGACGTAGCGCTTGCCGGAGACGGGCCCCTGCAGCCGGAAGAGACACATGTGATCGGCGTGTACACGGCGGACGGGGGTTGGCGGCGCGCCTCGCCGCGGGCCGGCGTCTACGACGAGGCGGACGCCGCGGCCTCCATCGACCACGATATCGTGCAGCGGACGCTCTTCGCGGATCTGGGCATCCCCGATGCGGCCGACGAGCGGCTCACTTTCGTCGGCGCCAACAAGGACGCGGCGTGGCTCGCGGCCGAAGTGGACGGGGGTCGAGCCGATCTGGCCGTCACGCTACCCGCCGTGACGATGGACCAGTTTGTCGCGGTCTGCCGGCAGCGCCGGATGATGCCTCCCAAGTCGACCTGGTTCGAGCCCAAGATCCGGAGCGGACTCGTCATGGCACATCTCGACGGCGACTAGAACGCCGCGGGGGTCAGCTCCGGGATCGATCGCGGAGTGCGGCGCGATCGACCTTTCCGAGGTGTGTCCTGGGCAGATCCGCCACTACGTGAACGGCGGCGGGCGTCTTGTACGAGGACAGCCGCGCACCGACGAATTCCCTGAGTTCCGGTGGAAGCTCGCCGGCTCTTCCGGCGGCCGGTTTCGTCGGGACGACCCAGGCGACCGGCTCCACGAGACCCTCGGGGGTCGGGACGCCGACCACGGCCGCCTCCGCCACGGCCTCGTGCCGCAGCAGGCAGTCCTCCACCTCGCCGGGCGACAGCCACTTTCCCTTCACCTTGAGCATGTCGTCGCCGCGCCCGCAGTAGCGGAAGACCCCCCGTTCGTCGCGGACGACCATGTCGCCCGACACGTACCACTCGCCCCGGAAGGCCTCCGCCGTCGCCCGCGCCCGCTGCCAGTACCCCAGCGCCCGCGATCCGCCGCGGACCCGGAGCCAACCCACTTCGCCGTCCGGAAGTTCTCGCCCCTCGTCGTCGCAGACCCGCACCTCGAAACCCGGCACCGCGCGCCCCAGCGTGCCCGGATGCACCTCGTCCGGACGGTTGCTGAGAAAGATGTGCCACATTTCCGCCGTCCCCAGCCCGTCCAGGAGCGGTACGCCCCACGCGTCCCGCCAGCGCCGGTGAAGTTCGGGCGGCAGCGCCTCGCCCGCCGAGGTCGCGAGACGAAGGCATGAGAGATCGCTCGCGGCCGCGTCCGGGTGCGCCACCATGAGCCGGATCATGGTGGGCACGTTGACGAGTACGGTGGGGCGGAATCGCGCGATCTTCCCGAACAGGACGTCCGGACTGCAGCGCTCCGGGAAGAGGGCCGCGGTCGCCCCGACCGAGAAGGGGAAGAAGAGGTTGGATCCGGTGGCGTAGCCGAAGAACAGTTTCGGGACGGAAAGCGTGATGTCGTCCTCCGTCAGACCCAGTATCCGCTTGCCGTAGCACTCCGTCGTGTTGGCGAACGAAGCGTGCGTCTGCACGACGCCTTTCGGGCGACCGGTCGTCCCGCCGCTGAACAGCCAGAGGGCGGGATCGTGCCGGTGAGTGGGGTACGGATCCAGCGTCGCCGGTTGGCCGTCCAGACGCTCCCTGAACCGCGGCCGGTCCACAACGAACGTTTCGCGCGGGGCGGAGATCCCTTCGCCCCAGCGGATCGCCCCTCCGTCATCCGTCGCGGACCCGGCTTCGCGGAAGGCGTCCGCGCGCCCGGAGTCCACGAGAAGGATGGCGCCGCGCGTGTAACGAAAGAAGTACGAGATCTCGTCGCGCCGAAGATACGGGTTCAGCATGACGCCCACGGCGCCGATCCGCAGCGTGCCGAAGAGCGCGCCGACGAAGTCCGGTCCGTCCGGGAGCGCGATGAGGACCCGCTCCTCCGGTCGCACGCCGGCGCGGCGCAGGAGGTGGCCGTAGCGGTTCGCGAGCGCGTCGACCTCGGCATAGGTCGTCTCGCCGTCGTCGGTGAGGAGCGCGCGGCGGCCGCCCCGCCCCTCCCGGATGCGGTCGCCCAGGAAGTAATCGGCGATGTTGAAGCGCTCGGGCGGATCGAAGATCTGCTGCGGCGCGGGGTCTCGCATCGGGCTCCGTCGGCGGGGGTCGTCCGGCGTCTGGCTCGGGTCTAGTGTGGTATGCGCGGCCCGGCGCGTCTACAACCGACGCGGCCCGCCCGGACTTGCGCCCCTCTCTGGCACGGCGTAGCGAGACTCCATGACTCTGTACAGGCTTTCGGACCTCACCTGGGAAGAGGTCGGGGCGCTCGACTCCGATCGGACGGTCGCCATCCTGCCCGTGGGAGCCACCGAAGCGCACGGCCCCCACCTGCCTCTCGACACCGATGTCACCATCGCCGAAGCGATGGCGGAAGCCGGCGCGCGACGACTCTCGGCTCGCGGTCTGCAGATCGTGCTCCTCGACGGCCTCCGCTACACGCCCGCCGCGTTCGCCGCGAGGTTTCCCGGCACGATCGACATCGGCCCCGCGACGCTCACCGCTCTGCTCGTCGACATCGCCGCCAGCCTGCGACGGGCCGGGATCGTCACCCTGGCGATCGCGAACGCGCACTTCGACCCCGCCAACCTCGAGGCGCTCCGGGCCGCCGCCGCGGCGATCGCCGAGGGCGACGCCATTCGCGTCGTGTTTCCGGATGTGACGCGCCGGCCGTGGGGAAACCGGCTGACGAAGGAGTTCCGGAGCGGGGCCTGTCATGCCGGGCAGTACGAGGGCTCGATCCTCCTCGCCCGCAGCCCCGGGCGCGTGCGGGAGGAGATCATGCGCGAGCTGGAGGACAATCCCGTCTCCCTCTCCGCGGCGATTGGGGCCGGACTGGGAGACTTCGCGGAAGCGGGGGGGACGCGGGCCTATTTCGGCTACCCGTCGCAGGCGACGGCGGAAGAGGGACGTGCTACCATTGAGACGCTCGGAGACATCCTCGCGGAAGCGGTGGGAGAAGCCCTGAGGGAGGAGAAAGCATGAGTCTCGCCGGACGTGGCGCTCTCATCACGGGCGGAGGGCGCGGCATCGGAGCCGCGACGGCACGGACGCTGGCGGACCGAGGCGTCCGACTGGTCCTCGCGGCGCGGAGCACGGCGGAGATCGGGGCGGTCGCGGCCGAGCTTCGGGACCGTGGCGGCGAGGCGTGGGCGGCGACGTGCGACGTGTCGGACCCGGCGAAGGTGGAGGACCTGTGCCGCGAGGCCGCGAACCGGCTCGGAGCCGTGGACATCCTCGTCAACAATGCCGGCGTGGCCAGTTCGGCCGCCATCGTGAAACTCGCCCTGGAGGAGTGGGACCGGCTGTGGCGCATCAACGCGACCGGTGCGTTGCTCGCGATGCAGGGCGTGCTTCCCGGCATGATGGAACGCGGCTGGGGCCGGATCGTGAACGTGGCCTCGGTCGCCGCGCTGCGCGGAGCACGCTACATCGCCGCCTACGCCGCGTCGAAGCACGCCCTTCTCGGACTCACGCGCTCCGCCGCCGCCGAAGTGGCCGGAGCCGGGGTCACGGTGAACGCGGTCTGTCCCGGCTACGTCGACACCCCGATGACGGATGCAACGATCGAGAACATCGTGAAGCGAACGGACATGGAAGAGACGGACGCGCTCGACGCGATTCTTGCGACGACGCCGCAGCGGAGGCTCATCGCCCCCGGGGAGGTCGCGGCAACCATCGCGTTCCTGTGTGAAGACGAAGCGCTGAGCATCAACGGCCAGACCGTCGTGCTGGACGGCGGCGCCACGTCGGCTCTCCAGTGACCGACCCGTTCGAGGTGCTGAATCCGGCCGCGCTGGGCGAGCCGCGGGGCTGGAATCATGGGCTCCTCGCTCCTCCCGGCGGGCGCGTGCTGTTCGTCGCCGGGCAAACGGCGAGCGGATCGAGCGGACGCATTGAGACGCCGGACTTCGCCGCGCAGTTCGCGCTCGCGCTCGACCGCGTGCTGGCGGTCGTCCGGGCGGCGGGCGGAGAGCCTGCGCATATCGGACGGATGACCATCTACGTGACGGATCTCGCCACCTACCGCGACGCGCGTTCCGAACTCGGGGCGACGTGGCGCGCCCGGCTCGGCCGGCACTACCCCGCCATGGCGCTCGTCGAGGTCAGCGCGCTCGTCGATGCCGGCGCGCAGGTCGAGATCGAGGCGACCGCCGTCCTGCCGTGACCCCGCACCACCCCTCGGAAGGAAGCGCGCCGTGCCTCTGACCCCGACTTCATTCCTGTACGATGTCGATGCCGCGACCTCCGTGGCGACGATCACGCTGAACCGCCCCGAACGGCGTAACGCCCTGACCTTCGAGGTCTACGACGAACTCCGAAACACGTTCCGCGCACTCGACGCGGAACCGGGGGTCCGCGCGGTCGTGATCACGGGGGCCGGCACCGCCTTCTGCACGGGCGGAGATGTGCGCGACATCATCGGGCCGCTCCTCGAAATGGACTCCGCGGAACTGCTCGACTTCACACGAATGACGTGCGACCTGATCGCCGCCATGCGGGAGTGCGGCCGACCCGTCGTCGGCGCCCTGAACGGGACGGTGGCGGGAGCCGGGGCCGTGATCGCAACCGCGTGCGATGTGCGGATCGCGGCGGAATCCGCGAAGATCGCCTACCTGTTCACCCGCGTCGGGCTTTCCGGCGCCGACATGGGCATCGCCTGGCTCCTGCCGCGAATCATCGGTCTCGGGCGGGCGACGGAGCTTTTGATGACGGGCGACTTTCTCGACGCTCGGGAGGCGCTCCGTCTCGGGCTGTACAATCGGGTCGTGCCCGATGGCGAAGCGCTCGCCGCGGGAACGGAGTGGGCGGCGCGGCTGGCGGCGGGACCATCCTCCGCGCTGTCCGTCACCAAGCACGCGCTGGAGAGGGAGGCGCACATGACGCTACGCGACGCGCTCGCCGAGGAGGCCCGTCTGCAGGCCGCCTGCATGGAGGACCCGAACTTCCGCGAGGGCTTCCGGGCCTTCGTCGAGAAGCGGGCGGCGGTATTCTCGTGATCGACCTCCATCCGGTCCGCGCCTTTCTCGAACCGCGGCACCTCGAACTCGGGGAGGGCCTCGAGCGCTACGCGGCGTCCGAGTTCGCCGAACACGCGCATCGGGACGACGATGATCTCGCCCGCCGGTATGCACGGGAGATCTGCGCATCCCTCGGGCGTGGCGGCTGGCTGAAGGCGATCGCCCGACAGGACTTCCGGGCTTGTTCCGTGATCCGTGAGACGCTGGCCTTCTACTCGCCGCTCGCGGACGCGATGTTCGCGCTCCAGGCGTTGGGCTCGACCCCGATCGCACTGGCCGGCGACGAGCGGCAGCGGCGGCTGTGGCTCGACCGCGCCATCCGGGGGCGAGCCGTGGCCGCTTTCGCGATGAGCGAGCCGGAGGCGGGGTCCGACGTCGCCGCCATGCGCACGGCCGCCGTCCGTGACGGGAACGATTACATCCTCAACGGCGTGAAGACCTTCATCTCGAACGCCGGGATCGCGGATTTCTATCTCCTGTTCGCGGTCACCGACCCCGGCGAGGGCGTGGCGGGGATCTCCGCCTTCCTCCTCCCGGCGGACACGAAGGGGTTCCGCTTCGTGCGGCCGCTTGTGATGGCCGACCCCCACCCGCTGGGCGAGATCGCGCTCGAGGACTGTCGGCTGCCGGCCGCGGCCCGCGTCGGAGCCGAGGGCGAAGGGTACAAGCTCGGGCTCGCGACGCTCGACCGCCTGCGCCCCACCGTCGGAGCCGCGGCGTGCGGGATGGCGGGGCGCGCGCTGCACGAAGCGCTCCACCACGCCCTCTCGCGCCGACAGTTCGGACGGGCGCTCGCCGACTTCCAGATCACGCAGGAGAAGGTGGGACGCATGGGCACCGACCTGACCGCCGCCCGGCTTCTTGTGTATCGAGCCGCCTGGGAACGCGACGGCGGGGCGGACCGCACCGACCTCGAAGCCGCCATGGCAAAGTCCTTCGCGACCGAAATCGCGCAGGGGGTGGTGGACGACGCCGTGCAGATCCTCGGCGGACGCGGCGTGCTGGCGGACCATCCGGTCGACCGGCTCTACCGCTCCGTGAGAGCCCTCCGCATCTACGAGGGCGCAACGGAGATTCAGCGTCTCATCATCGCGCGTCATCTGCTCGACGCCGCGCGCGACGAGGACGACCTCTGAGGATCGTCTGCGTCGGAGGCGGGCCGGCCGGCCTGTACTTCGCGATCCTGATGAAGCGCTCGGGCCCGGCGCACGACGTCGTCGTCCTCGAGCGCAACCATCCCGGCGACACCTACGGCTTCGGCGTCGTGTTCTCCGACGCCACGCTGGAGGAACTGGCCGCCGCCGACCGCGAGAGTTACGACGCGATCACGCGGTCCTTCCACCACTGGGACGACATCGACATCCACTACCGGGGCCACCGGCTCACGTCGACCGGACACGGGTTCAGCGGCCTCGCGCGCACCACGCTCCTCGAGATCCTGGAGTCGCGGGCGCGCGAACTCGGCGTCGATCTGAAGTACGGCGTGGACGTCGAGTCGGAGGACGCGTACGCGGACGCCGATCTCGTGCTCGCCGCCGATGGAGTGAACAGCCGCATGCGGGACCGATACGCGGACGCGTTCGGCCCCCGCATCGATCTCCGTCCCAACCGGTTCGTGTGGCTCGGCACGACGAAGCCGTTCCCCGCCTTCACGTTCCATTTTCGGGAGACCGAACACGGTCTGTGGCGGGTACACGCGTATCAGTACAGGCCCGGCGGCGCCGGGGACGAAGCCGTCTCCACCTTCATCGTCGAGGCGACCGAGGCGACGTGGCGCGCCGCCGGCATGGACGCCGCCTCCGAAGAGGAGACCGTCGCCTTCCTCGAGGACACCTTCCGCGAGGAACTGGGCTCCCATCGACTTATCGCGAATCGCTCGATCTGGCGGGGCTTCCCGACCGTCCGGAACCGATCGTGGCGCCACGGCAACATCGTGCTCGTCGGCGACGCCGCGCACTCGGCCCACTTCTCCATCGGGTCGGGCACCCGGCTTGCGATGATCGACGCGATCTCGCTTCACGAGTCGCTTCTCGCCCACGATCTCGCGGTGGCTCCCGCGCTGGAGGCCTACGAGACGGCCCGCAGGCCGGAGGTCGAGAGCGTGCAGAGGGCGGCCCAGGCGAGCCTCGAATGGTTCGAGGGCACCGAGCGCTTCCTGGAGACGGACCCCGTGCAGTTCGCCTTCAATCTCATCACGCGCAGCCTTCGCATCACCCATTCCAACCTCGCCCTGCGCGATCCGGAGTTCACCGCGCGCGTCGACCGCTGGTTCGCGGAGCGGGCCGCGGCGGACGCGGCAGCCGGGGCCGGAGCACCTCCCCCCGGGACCATCCGGGGCGGCCCGGCGCCGCCCCCGCTCCTCGCCCCGTTCCGGCTCCGGGAGCTCGAGTTGAAGAACCGGGTCGTCGTCTCGGCCATGTGCCAGTACTCGGCGGAGGACGGGACGCCGGACGACTGGCACCTGGTGAACCTCGGCAGCCGCGCGATCGGCGGCGCCGGCCTCGTGATGTCGGAGATGACGGACGTGAGCCGGGAGGGCCGCATCTCGCTGGGCTGCACAGGGATGTACGCTCCCGCGCATGTGGGCGCCTGGAAGCGGATCGTCGACTTCGTGCACCGCCATTCCGACGCGGCGATCGGGATGCAGCTCGGCCACGCGGGCCGGAAGGCTTCCACGCATTTGTCGTGGGAGGGCGACAACGAACCGCTCGAAGAGGGCGGCTGGCCGATCATGGCGGCCTCCGCCGTGCCCTGGTTCGAGCACAGCCCGGTTCCGCGCGAAATGACGCGGCAGGACATGGATCGGGTGACGGCCGAGTTCCGCCGCGCGGCGGAGATGTCGGAGGAAGCCGGGTTCGACCTGCTGGAGATCCACTTCGCGCACGGCTACCTGCTGGCCAGCTTCATCTCTCCTCTCACCAACGTCCGTGAGGACGAATACGGGGGCGACGTGGACGGCCGGCTGCGTTTCCCGCTCGAGGTGCTGGCGGCGGTGCGATCCGCGTGGCCGCCGGAGAAGCCGATCTCCGTCCGGATCTCCGCGGTGGACTGGGCCGAGGGCGGAATGACGCCGGACGGAGCCGTCGAGGTCGCGCACCGCCTGAACGAGGCGGGCGTGGACATCATCGACGTCTCGGCGGGGCAGACCGTCCCCTGGCAGGAGCCCGTCTACGGCCGCCAGTACCAGACCCCCTTCTCGGACCGCATCCGGCACGAGGCGGGGATCGCGACCATGGCCGTGGGCAACATCTCCTCGTTCATGGACGTGAACACGATCCTCGCGGCGGGGCGCGCGGACCTCTGCTGTCTCGCCCGCGCACACCTCTGGGACCCATACTGGACCCGGCACGCCGCCTACGCGTCGGGGGCGCCGATCCCCTGGCCTCCGCAGTATTCGTCGCTGGACGGCTACACGCCGAGATTCGAGTGGGGGTACTGAGGATGCGGGCCTGATGACGCGAGCCCGAGGGCGGGCCGCCGGAGGGAGATTCATGGCGCACGGAAAATACCTGACCTATTCGGGGTACCTGCACCTTGACGAGCTGCTGTCGCTCCAGGTGGAGCAATCGGGCGAGGACGGGAGCCGCGAGCACGATGAGATGCTGTTCATCATCATCCACCAGGTATACGAGTTGTGGTTCAAGCAGCTTCTGCACGAACTCGAGTTCGCGTGCGACCGGATGGGTGCGGACGACATGCCGCGGCTCCTCCATACGATGGAACGCATCCTCACGATCCTGAAGGTCCAGGTCGCCCAGCTGGACATCCTCGAGACGATGCGTCCGCTGGAGTTCCTCGCCTTCCGGCAGAGGCTGGAGGAGGCGAGCGGCCTGCAATCGTACCAGTTCCGCGAGCTTGAATTCATTCTCGGCCACAAGCGGTGGGACGTCTTCGACCGATACCCGGCTGGAAGCGACGCGCGCCGGCGGCTCGAATCCCGCTACGAGGCGCCGTCGCTGTGGGCGGCCTTCCTTCGCTTTCTCCACGCGCGCGGGTACGCGATCCCGGCGGAGGACCTGGAGCGGGACGTCACGGCGCCGACCGAGCCATCCGCGGGCGTGCGGGCCGCCCTCATCCGGCTGTACCGGGAGGATCCGCAGCTCGTCCAGTTGTGCGAGCGATTCGTGGACCTCGACGAGGGACTTCAGGAGTGGCGCTACCGGCATGTGAAGATGGTGGAGCGCACGATCGGGGCGCGGCCCGGGACCGGCCAGACCGGAGGCGCCGCCTACCTGAGGAAGTCGCTGAACCGCCCCGTATTTCCCGACCTGTGGGCGATCCGCACCGACCTGTGACCAGGATTCATGCGACACCACACTAGCTTCGCGCCGGAGGACCTGTACCGGGAGCCGAACGCGCTCGCTCCACACTACTCCCGCTTCCGGGTCTCGGAGCGGCTGCTCCTCACGGGCCATTCGCACCAGGCGTGGCCCGACTGCGGATTCGCGGGACAGCTCCGGGCCTGGGAGGACGCCGCCCGCCTGGTGGACGGGAAGTGGGAGGAGGCGTTCGCCCGCGGGAACCGGGTACGCACCGGGTACGCCGAACTTCTCGGCCGCCCGGAACGTCCGGACGACGGGGACTACGCCCTGGGCTCGAACACGCACGAACTCGTTGTCCGCCTGCTCTCCGCCCTGCCCCTGCGCGCGCGGCCCCGCCTCGTCACGACCGCCGGGGAGTTTCACTCCATCCGACGCCAGCTCGACCGCTTGGAGGAGGAGGGGCTGTCCATCGTTCGCGTGCCCGTGGACCCGATCGACTCACTGTCCGAGCGGCTCGGCCTCGCGACGGACGACGAGACGGCGGGGGTGCTGGTCTCCGCCGTCCTCTACCGGGACGCCCGCATCGTCGGCGGGCTCGACCGCGTGGCGGAACGCTGCGAAGGGGTGGGGGCCCATCTCCTCGTGGACGCCTATCACGCGCTGAACGCGATCCCCTTCGATCTCTCGAGCCTCGGACTTGAAGGCGCGTTCGTGGTGGGCGGCGGGTACAAGTACTGCCAGCTCGGCGAGGGGAACTGCTTCCTGCGGGTGCCGCCGGGCTGCCGGCTGCGCCCCGCCATCACGGGGTGGTTCGCGGAGTTTTCGACGCTGCACGGGGGGGAGGACGCGGGGCGGGTGAGGTACGGGCCGGGAGCGGAACGGTTCGCGGGCAGCACATACGATCCGACGAGCCACTACCGTGCCGCCGAAGTGTTCGACTTCTTCCGGGAGCGGGGACTCTCTCCGGAGTTTCTGCGCGCGGTGAGCCGGCATCAGATGGACCGTCTCACGCGCGGGTTCGACGGGCTCGACGCGGATCCTGAACTCCTGGACCGCGACCGGGAGACGCCGCCCGAGGCGGTGGGCGGCTTCCTCGCGCTCCGCACGCCGCGGGCACGGGACTTCCACGAAGCCCTCGCGGCACGGGGCGTGGCGACGGACTACCGCGACGACCTGCTGCGGCTGGGCCCGGCCCCCTATCTCAGCGACCGGCAACTCGACGATGCGGTAGCCGCTCTGGGAGAGGTGGCGGCCGGGTTCTAGCGTAACGTAACGCTAGTCGGATCGGTCGGCGCTCCGTTCGGCCCAGTCCAGGTCGGCCCGGCTGTCCACGCCGCGGATCATCGTCTCGAGGTCGCCGATCCCGGCCAGTTGTTCCGCCGTGACGGTTCGCACCCGCAACCGCTCGAGGAAGCTCATCATCGACGGGGACGGGTCGCCGGACGCGGCAGGACGCGCCACGAGCCGGCTGGCCAGCCAGCCGACCTCTCCCCGATAGGCGGCGCACAGCGGCTGGGTCCGGCCGCGCGCGTGCGGCACGACGGCGTCCGACTCGGCGTCGCCCTCGAGTTCACGGCTCAAGCGGTCGACGAGATCCGGCGTGACGAAGGGGAGGTCGCCCGCCAGCACGACGCAGATCGCGCCGCGCGCCGCGTTCACCCCGGAGGCCACGCCGGCGAGGGGGCCGAGGTCGGGCACGGGGTCGGGCACGATGAGGAGGGCGCGGCCTTCGGGGCCGCGGAGCGCGACGGAGCCCGGCGGGGGGGCGACACGTTCCGTGTCGGCTTCCCAGCCCTCCGCCGCGAGGGCGCGCCGGAAGGGCGGCACTTCGCGTACCGCCAGGACCACGTCCTCGAACCGCGCCGTGGCTTCCAGGATCCGCGACAGCACGGTGCGGCCGCCGATCTCGACCAGCGGCTTGTCGCGGCCGAGGCGGCGTGAACGTCCGCCGGCCACGATCACGAGCGACCTGTCCGGCCCGCTCACGCCCCGGGAGGCCCTCCGGGGCCCGTCGCCTCCGCCCCGGGCGCCACGCCGAGATCCGCGAGCAACGCGGCCACCCGCCGGCGAATGTCGTCCCGCACCGCGCGGAACTCCTCCGCCGGCAGATCCTTCGGGTCCCGCACCTCCCAGTCCTCCCGCCGCCGGGCGGGCACGTGCGGACACGCGTCGCCGCACCCCATCGTCACGACCGCATCGAACGGCCCGGGCGGCACGTCGTCCAACCCCTCCGACCGGTGGACGCCGAGATCGTAGCCCAACTCCGCCATGGACTCGATCGCCCGCGGATTCACGACGCCCGAAGGCCTTGAACCCCCGCTCGACGCCTCCACGCCGTCACCCGTCAACATGCGTGCGAACGCCTCCGCCATCTGGCTGCGGCAGGAGTTCTCCACGCAGACGAAGAGGAGCCTCGGCACTAGCCCCCGAGGACGTTGAACTGCCGGCTGAACTTGACGATCAGCGAGCGGCCCTGCGGCCCATGCAGATCCTGGATCCCCTGGATGTCGTTGTAGACGATGAACAGGCCGGTCCCCGCCGTGTTGAGCCACCCGAACCGGACGTTGGCGGAGAAGGTGTCGAGCTGCGTCGAGTACTGGACGAGCGACTGCAGGTAGATCCGCGGCGTGAAGAAGTATCCGAAGTTCACCCCGGCCAGGGTCGTGACGAAGTCCCCGTGTTCCAGCGTGACGTTGTTGTAGTCGAGCCGGAGCGACGTGCTGAACGACGAGCCCGGCCGCACGGTCAGCGTCCCGTTCAGGCTGCGGCGCGAACCCGACAGGAACGAGCCGATGTTCGCCCCGCTGTTGAAGGAGACCTTCGCCGATTCGTTCGTCCAGAAGCGCAGCTGCGTCTCCCACCCGTCGTACGTGCCGGTGGGCACGGTGACGTCCGTGCCGAAGATCGTGAACGGTTCGTACAGCCCTTCCCGAACCCAGTTGACGCCGGTGTGGGCCTCCATCCCGTCGTTGAACTCCCAGTGCGTGTCGATGTGGAGCCGGGCCGACTCCTCGAACCCCGGCTGCACGCCCGTCTTGTCGCTCCGGAAGGTGTAGTACGAGACGTGCGGGCGGATCTCGCGGAAGGTCTCGGCCGGATGGATGTTGTGCATCAGAAAGACCTGGTAGTACTGGTGGCCCGCCCGCCGCAGGAAGCCCACTTCAGGGTTGAAGTTCTCGCCGAAGTACTGATACTGGACGTTCCCCCGCCACTTGCGGGTCGTGAGGCCGAAGGTCGCGTCGAAGGCCTGGTCCGCGTCCGTCAATCCGGGGGTCGCCGTCCTCGCCCCCCACGCCGTCAACGTCCACGCCTCCCCCAGTCCCAGTTGTCCATCCACCGCGTAGGTCCGGTTGTAATCGCCGGAAGCGCTCCCGTCGCGGCTGATGAAGGCGCCGCCGATCCGCGACCGGTTCGGCAGCTCGCGCGCCACGCGGGCGACTGAATACGCGTTCGCGCCCTGGACGCCCTCGATTCCGTCGGTCCCGATGTGCAGCATCCCGACGTTGAATCCGGCCGCGCGCCCCGACACGCGGGCGCCGCCGGTGATCGGGACCTGCCGGCCGTTGGCGATGCCGATGCGGCGGCTGAAGAAGAGATCCGCCCCGCCGCCCCCGACCGCGAAGAAGCCCGCGTTCTCGAGAAAGAAGGGGCGCTTTTCCGGGAAGAGCAGGCTGAAGCGCGTGAGGTTGACCTGCTGGTCGTCCACTTCGACCTGCGCGAAGTCCGTGTTGTACGTCGCGTCGAGCGTCATCCCCCGCGTAAGCTGGAGCTTCGCCTCGCCGCCGAACTCGTAGTTCCGGTCGAACGCCGTCTGCCCGCCCGCGTAATCCCGCGCCGTCGAACCCAGCATGTACGGCGTGACCGAGCCGAGCCGCCGGAAGGGAAGCTGGAGCCCCGTCAGGTGGCCCGCGTAGTTGAGCCGGTAGAGGCTGAACTCGCGTGGGACGGCGGACCAGAAGGATTCCTCGTTCCGGCGCCGGATCTGGCGGGAGACGTTGAAGCCCCACGTCGGGTCGGTCCCGTAGCGGAGCGTGTTGAAGGGAATCCGGAACTCGGCGTACCAGCCCTCGCCGTCGCGGCTCGTCGCGACGTTCCACGAGCCATCCCAGTTCTTGTTGAAGCCTCCGCCGGCGCCCGACTGCATTCGCCGCTGGGTGATGAAGCCGCCCCCCAGGAAGAAACCGCCTCCGCGGCCTTCGTTGGCGACCTGTCCGTCGTACTCGATGCCCGCCGGGGTCGTCCCGAACACGAACGCGTTCTGGTAGTCGTGATAGGTGTCGAACGCGAGCAGGATGTGGTCGGCCTCGGAAACCTCGGCGTCCCGGATCCGGTCCCCGGGGATGATCCCCGCGGGGTCCCCGTCGAGAGCCCAGACCCCGATGTAGATTGCCTCGTCATCGAACACCATGCGCACTTCGGTGCGCTCGGACGCCGGCTGCCCGTCAAAGGGCTCGCGCTGGATGAAGTCCGTCATCACCGGTGCCCCGCTCCAGGCCGCATCGTCCAGGACGCCATCGACGACGGGAGCCTGCGCCGCGCGGACCGCGAGACCCTCCAGCGGCGGAGGCGGCGCCTCTTCCGGTTCGTGCTGCCCGGGACCGTCCTGCGCGCGCAACTCCGCGGCCGGCACCAACAGGGCGATGAGACAGGCGATCCCGAACCCGGGTCGACGGCTGAGTCGACGGGCGGGGAGACGATGGTTTCTTCGGAAATTCATATGACGAATGCCTTGGAGAGTGGACCTGCACATGCCCGGTCCCGCCGGGCGTCCAGGCGCCCGGACGGTGGCCGCGTCGGAAAACCTAACACGTACCGGCTCCGCGCGGTTGCAGCGGCGAACGAACCATCGCTATGTTCAGATATATGGACACTGTTCAATCACGGATGCGATTCTTCCGTAAAGATGTTCAGGGACTGTCGTTACGCGATTTTCGCAGCCGCGTCAACGCGGAGTTGTCCGAGCACGCGCGCGTAAGCCTCGGCACGCTCTCGAACTACGAACGGGAGGCCGGCGGGTCCTCGCGGGCGGGCCCGCGCGCCGAGTTCCTGGCGGCGCTGAAGCGCGCCTTCCCTCGCCTCCGACTCGAGTGGCTGATTCTGGGCGACGGCGAGCCGACGACGATCGCCGAGCGACTCGCCGCGCCCGAGGGGCTCGAGACGAAGGCGGGATCGCCGGCGGACGGGGAGCGCTCGTTCGCCACTCGGGTTCTGGCGCGCTATCCCGACCTCGAACTGCTCTCCCCGGAAGCTTCGGCCCTCTTCATGGCGGCGCTGACGCGGCTGGCCATGGGCGAACCGAAGCTGGCGCTGGATGAAGGGGACCTCATCGAGCTGGCGGGGGACCTGCGCTGGCTCCTCCTGCTTCCGCCGGGAGCGTGGGGGTTTCGCCACGCGCCGCCCTACCGGGCGTTCTCCGACTACGCCGTCGCGATGCTGCACGCGCTGAGCCAGCTCATGCCCGAGAGCGGCGACGGCGACCCGATCGGGGACCACTCCACCTCGATTCTCCCGCAACTGCGCCGCTTTCGCACGGTCGGCTTCTAGACGTCGGAGGGACGGTTTCTAGACGCCGGAGGGACGATTAGATTCCCGCCACATGGCAACCCCTATCGACCAGACCGACGACCTGGAGCGCGCGCTCAGCGCCCTCGCCCGCCCCGAATGGCGGGACCTCCAGGCCGAGGACCTGCTCGCGATGTATCGCGTGATGTACACGTCGAGGACGATCGACGACCGCGAAATCGCGATGAAGCGGCAGAACCGCATCTTCTTCCAGATCTCCGGCGCCGGACACGAGGCGCTCCTCGTCGCGGCGGGACGCGCGCTCAGACCCGGCTACGACTGGTTCTTCACGTACTACCGCGACCGCGCGCTCTGCCTCGAACTCGGCATGTCGCCGTACGAGATGTTCCTCGGCGCGGTCGGGGCGGAGGAGGATCCATCGACGGGCGGACGGCAGATGCCGGCGCACTTCGGTTCCCCGGCCCTGCGCCTCGTCACGCCTTCCAGTCCGACGGGCACCCAGTTCAACCAGGCGGTGGGGTGCGCGGAGGGCATCGTGCGCGCCCGGACCGCCGGCCTCGACGGGCTCGACGCGGTCGCCCCGCACGTGGAGTCGGATGAGATCGTGCTCGTTTGCACGGGGGACGGCACGACCTCGGAAGGAGAGTTCTGGGAGGCGATGAACACCGCCTCCAACCTGCAGCTTCCCATCCTCTTCCTCGTGGAGGACAACGGATACGCGATCTCCGTGCCGGTGGAAGTCAACACCGCCGGGGGCAGCATCTCGAGTCTCGTGCGGAACTTCCCGAACCTCCACGTCGAAGAGGTCGATGGAACGGATCCGCTCGAGAGCTATGTCGTCATGCGGCGCGCCGCACGATACGTGCGGTCCGGCCAGGGTCCGGCGCTCGTTCATGCGCATGTCACCCGCCCCTACAGCCACTCGATGTCCGACGATGAGCGGCTCTACAAGTCCGATGGCGAACGGGAACTCGAGTCCGCGCGCGACCCGCTCCTCACCTTCGCCGACTACCTCGTTCGGGAAGGCGTGATCGAGGCCGACGCACTCGAATCGCTCAAGGCGGAGATCAAGGCCGATGTGGCCGACGCGGCGGACCGGGCCATGACCCGTCCGCAGCCGGGCCCCGAGACCGTCTACGCCCATGTGTACTCGCACGATGTCGACCCCACCTCGAGCGCCTTCGAAACGGAGGCCCGGCCCGACCCCGAGGGGAATCCGAAGACGATGGTCGACCTGCTCAACGCCTGCATCCGCGACGAGATGCGGCGCGATCCGCGGATCGTCGTGTTCGGGCAGGATGTGGCGGACGCGAGCCGCGAGGAGATCCTCGATGAGGTGAAGGGCAAGGGCGGCGTCTTCAAGGTGACGTACGGGCTGCAGCGCGAGTTCGGGTCGCTGCGGGTGTACAACGCGCCCCTCGCGGAGGCGAACATCGTCGGACGCGCCGTGGGTCTCGCCGTGCGCGGGCTGAAGCCGGTCGCCGAAGTCCAGTTCTTCGACTACATCTGGCCCGCCTACCACCAGTTCCGGAACGAGGTCGCGACCTTCCGCTGGCGCTCCGCGGGACACTGGAAGTGCCCGCTCGTCATCCGGACCACGTACGGCGGCTATATCTCGGGCGGCGCGATGTACCATTCGCAGACGGGCGCCTCGCTCTTCACGCACACGCCCGGCATGCACGTGATCTGCCCCTCGAACGCGGTCGACGCGAACGGGCTCCTGCGGACCGCGATCCGGTGCGACGACCCGGTGCTCTTCCTCGAGCACAAGCACCTGTACCGGCAGACGTACAACAAGGGCGTCTATCCGGGGCCCGAGTACATGATCCCGTTCGGCAAGGCCGCGCTCCTCGCGGAGGGCGACGATCTCACGATCGTCACGTACGGGGCGATGGTGGAGCGCACGCGCAAGGCGCTCCTGAAGCTCGACCGGGCGGGGGAGCCGGTGCGGGCGGACCTCATCGACCTGCGGTCGCTGAACCCGGTCGACATGGATTCCATCCGCCGCTCCGTGATGAAGACGAACCGCGTGCTCGTGGCCTACGAGGATGCGAAATCGTGGGGCTACGGGGCCGAGATATCGGCCCGCCTGGCCGATGAACTGTTCGAGTGGCTCGATGCGCCGATCCGGCGGATCACCTCGACGGACACCTTCATCGGCTACGCGCCGTCGCTCGAGAACGCGTCCCTGCCGCAGGTCGACGATATCGCCGAAGCGATCGTGGAACTCGCCACCTGGTAATCGGCAGAACCAGCCTAAGCTCTCCTGCGGGCGCGCCAGGCGCGGATGTGATCCTTTAGTTCCGCCCGCGTCACGGCCGGGCCGCACCACTCCAGGCGGGCGCCGAAGGCGTCGAAGTGCGGGAGCGTCGAGTCGTGGATCCACGCGGGCTCGAGGCCGTGCCGCCGGCCCCACGCCTCCAGTTCCTCGCGGGAGACATCGCTGTAGACGTGGCACAGCGGGTCCCCCTTCGCGATCCCGAGGCGGGGGATGTCCTTCCGCGACGTGTGGTAGTGGTAGCGAATCACGCGCCGTCCCCGGGGGCCGGCTCCGGCCCTCCCGACCGAAGCTCTTCGAGCGCTTCCAGGCTGCGGGGCCAGTCCTTTCCCAGCAGCCGGGAGAGGGCCCGGTCCGCCAGCACCTTTCCGCCGGTCTGGCAGGCGGCGCAGTAGTTCGTTTCGTTGTCCGCGTATCGGATCCGCTGCACCGGCGCCGCGCACTCCGGACACGGCCGCCCGTACTTCCCGTGCACCGCCATCTCGTCGTGGAACGCGGTCACCTTCTCCGGGAACTCCCCCGCCAGCTCGTCGCGCAGCCGGCACGTCCATTGCTCGAGCGTATGGCGCGTGGCTTCGCGGAGCCGGCCAATCTCCTCGTCGTCGAGCCGGCTCGTCCACTTGATCGGCGACAGCCTCGCCCGGTGCAGGATCTCGTCGGAATACGCGTTGCCGATGCCCGAGAAGAGCCGCGGGTCCGTGAGCGCCCGCTTCAGCGTGTGGTTGCGGGCCGTGAGCGTCTCGCGGAAGACGTCCGGGTCCGCGGTGAGGGGATCGATGCCGCCGGGATCGTGCCGGGCGAGGGCCTCGGCGCCCTTCACGACGTGGAGCGACGCCCGCTTCTTCGTCCCGGCCTCGGTGAGAAGGAGGCTCCCGTCGGCGAAGTCGAAGGCGGCGAGACCGAGCCGTCGCGGGATCGTCACGCCGGGATCCCGCCACCGGAGCCGCCCCGCAATCATGAGGTGGAGAACGAGCCACAGCTCCGGCTCGTCTTCGCCGTCATCCGGGACGGCCAGCCCGATCGCGATTCGCTTCCCCAGCCGACGCAGGGCCACGACCCTGCGGCCGTGCGCCTCGGTCAGCGGCGGCTCGAAGCTCCGGAGCAGAAACGGACTCGCAAGCCGTACGCGCTCGAGGGTTCGTCGCAGGATCCGCGCGTCCAGCGCTTCCAGGTAGACCGTGATGTCGGGCAGCTCGGGCATGCTACCCGTCAGCCGCCACCGCTCGAGCGGGATGCGTGGCCGTGGGCGTGAGCGGCTTCGATCGGTTTCTCGAGCGTATTGCGGAGATCCTGGACGTAGTCCGGGTGGTCCCGGCTGAATGCCGGCCAGTCCGCGTCTGCGGCGATGATGATGCCGCCGATCGCGCCCATCGCACCGTCCGGCGCCGGGTGTCCCAGCGGGTTCGAGTACTGGACGGAGATGCGGTAGAGGTGGTCCTTCCGGATCCGCACGCCCCCGCGCCACCAGAGCCGGCTCGTGGGCACGCCGACGGTGCGGCCTTCGCCGTCCACCTCGGGCCCCATTTCCCAGATCACCCTGTTCGCTGTGAGATCCTCGAGCCGAATCCAGTCCCCGTAGTCGTGCAGGTGCCCTCCGACGGCGAGGATGCGTCCGTCCACGGCGGGGCTGCCCTCCCAACTCATCCCGTGGGTCCCGGGCGGAAGCGGAAACTCCTTCTCGCCGACGGGGCCCATCACGTCGAGATAGAACGGATAGACTTCCACGGGCCCCACGAGGCCCGGATCCTCGAACGGCGTGTACGGAAGCCGGATGTGGAGGAAGGCTTCGTCGTGCGACGCTTCGGGGAGCGAGGCGAACATCGCGCTTACGAGGACCCGGGTGCCCGGCGCGAGGCGATAACCCAGCACGCCCGGCAGAAACTCGTTCTTCGTCTCGCGGCCCGCGGCGAGAATACGGCGCGGGACGGCGGAGAAGAGTTCGCGGCTGTCCGGGTCGATGACGTTGACGTGATGGAGAAGGCGGTCGGGGAGCGGGTTGCCCTCCCGGTCCCGCATCCGCCACGAGAAACCGTGCATCCAGCCCGCGACCGGCACGTCCGCGAGTTGCACCGGGAGGCGCAGGTGCGGACCGCCGGCCGGCAGCGAGACGGGGCCGACGATGATCTCGAACTCGCGATCGGCCGCGTACACCCGCACGTCGATGAGCGGACTCGCGGCGGGCAGGCGCGGCGGGGACGAGTCGTCGGCATGCGCCGCGGCTTCGTGTGCGTGTTCCTGCGCGGCGGAGGCGTACGGCGAAAGCAGGAGACCGAGGCTCACCAGGTGCGGTCCGAGCAGGCCGCGCGGGCGCCGGTTCCACATCGCGGTGGCTCGCCTCAGGGGTCGGACTCGAGGCTCACGCCCGGTGTCAGTCGGGCGGGGGAACGTCGAAGTAGGTGTAGTTCTTCGCGGTGAAGGCGTCGTACTGTTCCGGCACTTCGTCGTCCGGATAAATGGCCTCCACGGGGCACTCGGGCACGCAGGCGCCGCAGTCGATGCACTCCTCGGGGTGGATGTAGTACTGATCCTCTCCCTCGTAGATGCAGTCGACGGGGCACACATCCACGCAGGATGCGTCCTTCTCGCTCATGCATGGTTCGGTGATGATGTAGGTCATGCGCGGGAACATACCCGAGGCCCGAAGGCTGAGCAATTCCGCAATGCCGCCCGCGCGGACGGGCGCATCGGGTTGGTCCGTCGTGCAACAGCCGGTATCTTGGATGGTTCCGGGCGGACGGCATCTGGACGGTTCGGCGGGGTTCGCGGGACCCGAAAATACAGGGCGGATTACTTGGCGAGAAGGCGGCGGCGTTGAAGCCACTAGAGGTCATACAGGGAGGGAGCACGGCCGATGCCTGGCCTTCGCGGAAGCCGCGCTGGCTCAAGGTGCGCGCGCCCGGAGGGCCCAACTATCTGCGCCTCAAGGAACTGATGCGAGGGCTGGAACTCAGCTCCGTCTGCGAGGAGGCGCGCTGCCCCAACATCGGCGAGTGCTGGGAGGCGGGGACGGCGACGTTCCTCATCATGGGCGACGTGTGCACGCGCAACTGCCCCTACTGCGCGATCGCGCACGGCCGGCCGGAGGAACTCGACGAGGACGAGCCGCGACGCGTCGCGGAGGCCATCGAGCGACTGCAACTCAACCACTGCGTCATCACGTCCGTCGACCGCGATGACCTGCCCGATGGCGGCGCCTGGATCTTCGCCGAGATGATCCGCGAGATCCGGCTGCGCCGTCCCGAGTGTTCGATCGAAGTGCTGACGCCGGACTTCCAGGGGAATCCCGAGGCGATCCGCACGGTGATCGACGCGAGGCCCGAGATCTTCAATCACAACATGGAGACCGTGCGCCGGCTGCACCGGGTCGCCCGGCCCGGCGGCCGCTACGACCGCTCTCTGGACGTCCTGACGACGGGACGGCAACTGGATGACCGGGTCCTCATCAAGACGGGGATCATGCTCGGGCTCGGCGAGACGGCCGCCGACATCGAGGAGTTCATGGGAGACGCGCTCGAAGCCGGCGTGCAGATCCTCACGCTGGGCCAGTACCTGAGGCCGTCCCGGGACCATCTTCCGATCGACCGCTACGTGTCCCCGGAGGAGTTCCTGCGCTGGAAGGAGATCGGGGAATCGCGGGGGTTCCTGCACGTCGAGAGCGGGCCGCTCGTTCGGTCCAGCTATCATGCGCGCGAACAGGTGGTCGAACTGCGCCGGCGGGTCGCGGCGTTGGCGGCGGGATGAGCGCGGCGAACTCCGACCGGTCCGCGGCCACCATCTCCGACGCTCCGGCGGGCGCGGCCCCCGAGGGGGCATCGAGCGGAGACCCGGACGCCTTCCTCGGACTCTCGAAGGAGGAATGCGTCGAACTCCTGCGGGAGATGATCATCGAGCGCCGCTTCGAGGAGAAGGCGGCGGAGGTCTACCAGGTCGGCAAGATCGGCGGCTTCTGCCACCTCTACATCGGGCAGGAAGCGGTCTCCGCCGGATCGATCTCTCCGCTGCGGGACGATGACTACGTGGTCACGGCGTATCGCGACCACGCGCAGGCGATCGCGCGCGGGATGACGCCGAACGCCGTCATGGCCGAACTCTACGGACGGGTGGACGGCTGCTCGAAGGGCTTCGGCGGCTCGATGCACATGTTCGACAAGACGCTCAACTTCATGGGCGGACACGGCATCGTCGGGAGCCACCTGCCGCTCGCGGTCGGGGTCGGCTACGCGATCCGGTACCGGGGCGGAGACCAGGTCTGCCTCTGCTTTTTCGGAGACTCGGTGGTCAACATCGGCGCCTTCCACGAGTCGATGAACATGGCCGCGCGCTGGAAGCTGCCCGTCATCTTCCTCCTCGAGAACAACCGGTACGGGATGGGGACCGACTTCCGGCGCGTGGCGGCGGTGAAGGAACTCAAGGACCGCGGCCGGGCGTACGAGGGCCTCACCTCGCTCGATGTGGACGGCATGGATGTGCTCGCGGTCCGCCAGGCCATGGAGGAGGCGATCGAGCGGGCACGGAACGAGAAGACGCCCAGCTTCATCGAGGCGCGCTGCTTCCGCTACATGGGCCACTCGATGGCGGATCCGATGCACGGGACGTACCGGACGCGCGAGGAAGTCGAGAAGTGGCGGTCGGATGACCCGATCCTCTCCTTCACCCGCCAACTCATGGACGCGGGGCGGCTGACGGAGGAGGAGTACAAGGCGATCGACCGCGAGGCGAAGGACATCGCCGAAGAGTCCGCGGCCTTCGCGGACCGGAGCCCCTTCCCCGATTCGGAAGCGCTGTATCGCTACGTGTATTCGGACGGGTATCCCGACGACATGCGGCGGCGCGACGCGTGGCGGAAGGAGCTGCGCTGATGGCCGTCCTCACGTATCGGGAAGCGCTGAACGACGCCCTCCGCGAAGAGATGGAGCGCGACGACTCGATCTTCATCATCGGCGAAGAGGTGGGGGAGTACGACGGCGCCTACAAGGTCACGAAGGGGCTGCTCGACCAGTTCGGGGAATGGCGCGTGCGGGACGCCCCCATCGCCGAGTTGGGGTTCGCGGGGCTCGGGGTGGGCGCGGCGATGGCGGGTCTGCGGCCGATCGTCGAGTTCATGACGTGGAACTTCGCCCTGCTCGCCATCGACGAGGTCGTGAACGCGGCGGCGAAGATGTACCAGATGTCGGGCGGACAGTACAACGTCCCCATCGTCTTCCGGGGACCGGGGGGCGCGGCGCTCCAGCTCGCGGCGCAGCACTCGCAGTCGCCGGAGCCCTGGTACAGCTACGTGCCGGGGCTGAAGGTGATCGCGCCCGCCACGGCGAAGGACGCGAAGGGACTCCTGAAGAGCGCGGTCCGCGACAACGACCCCGTCGTGTTCATCGAGAGCGAGATCATGTACAACCTCGTCCGGGACGAGGTGCCGGAAGAGGAATACCTGACCCCGATCGGCAAGGCCGAGGTGAAGCGCGAAGGGTCGGACGTGACTGTGGTGTGCCACTCGAAGATGGTGCACCAGGCGCTCGCGGCGGCCCGCGCGCTGGAGAAGGAAGATATCGATGTGGAGGTGCTGGACCTGCGCACCGTACGTCCGCTGGACGTGGACGCGATCGTGGCGTCGGTGAGGAAGACGAACCGGGCCGTGGTCGCGGAGGAGGGGTGGCCGATGTGCAACGTCGGGGCCCAGGTCGTGGACGACATTCAGCGCGAGGCGTTCGACTCGCTGGACGCGCCGGTGGCGCGCGTGAACGGGCTGGATGTGCCCATGCCCTACGCGAAGAACCTGGAGAAGCTCGTGACCCCCAACGCGGACCATGTGGCGGCGGCGGTGCGCCACGTGTGCTACGCCGACTAGCCGCGGGACGTCGACCGATATGCCTACGAGAGTCGTGATGGCGCAGCTGAGCCCGACGATGGAGGAGGGCAAGCTCATCGAGTGGAAGGTCGCCGAGGGCGATGCCGTGGCGCAGGGAGACGTCGTCGCGGAGATCGAGACGGACAAGGCGAACATGGATGTCGAGGCGCTCGGCGGCGGCGTGCTGCGCAAGATCATCGTGCAGGAGGGCGCCACGGTCCCGGTGGGCGCGCTCATCGGCGTGATCGCCGAGCCGGACGAGGCCATCGACGACCTGCTCGCGGAAGCGGAAGCGGCCGGCGGCGACGGGCCGGCGGAAGGTCCGGCCGAGGAGCCCGCCACGGCGGCCGTGGAGCCCGCCGCGACCGCGGTGGCGCCGGAGCCCGTCGCGCCGGTCGAGGTCGCGGCCGATCCGGCGGGTGCGGCGCCCGGCGGCGCGGCCGCGGTGGCCGGGGGCCGCATCAAGGCCTCGCCCGTGGCGCGGCGAATGGCCGCGGAGAGCGGGATCGCGCTGGCGGGCCTCACCGGGTCCGGGCCGGGGGGCCGGATCGTCAAGGCCGACATCGAGGCCGCCCTGGCCGGCGGCGCCCCGGGCGTCGCCCCGGTCCCCGCGCCCGCGCCCGCGCCGCCCACCGAGGCGCCCCTTCCACCCGCGCCCGCGCCGCCCCCTCCCGGTCTCGAGGACCGGGTCGAGGAGGCGAGCCAGATGCGGAAGGCGATCGCCCGCCGGCTCGGCCAGTCGATCGGACCCGTCCCTCACTTCTTCCTCACGACCGAGGTCGACATGGGCCGCGCGCTCGAGTTGCGCGCGGACCTCAACGCCCGCTTCGCGGACGGCAAGATCGGCGTGACGGACCTGCTCCTGAAGGCGACGGCCGAGGCCCTCAACCGCCATCCGGCGGTCAACGCGTCGTGGGAGGAGAACGCGATCCGCTACCACGGCGCGGTCCACCTCGGCATCGCGGTCGCGCTCGACGAAGGCCTCATCACGCCGGTGCTGCGCGACGCGGGCCGCAAGGGGCTGCGGCAGATCTCGGTCGAGGCGCGCGACCTCATCGCCCGGGCGCGGGCGCGCAAGCTCGCGCCGGAGGAGTACCAGGGCGGGACCTTCTCGGTCAGCAACCTCGGCATGTTCGAGATCGACCAGTTCACGGCGATCATCAATCCGCCGGAAGCCGGCATCCTCGCCATCGGACAGACGGTCGAGAAGCCCGTCGCCGTGGACGGCCAGGTCGTCGTCCGCAAGCGGATGCGCGTGACCATGTCGTGCGATCACCGCGTCATCGATGGCGCCTCGGGCGCGGCTTTCCTCGGGGCCTTCAAGGCGATGCTCGAGAACCCGCTCGAGATGATCCTCTAAAAAATCCAGAGAGTGAAGGGATAGATGTCGGAGACATACGACGTCGTCGTAGTCGGGGCCGGACCGGCCGGCTACGTATGCGCGATCCGGGCCGCCCAACTCGGACTTCGGACCGCCTGCGTCGAGAGCGGGTCGTACGAGGGCGGCCTCGGCGGCACCTGCCTGAACTGGGGCTGCATCCCCGCCAAGGCGCTGCTCGAGAGCGCCGCGCTCGCGCACAACCTCCAGCACCACGGCGCCCGCATGGGCGTGAAGCCGGTCGAAGTGGAGTACGACTTCTCCGCGGCGGTGAAGCGGAGCCGCATCATCACCCGGAAGCTCACGGCCGGCGTGAAGTACCTGCTCGGGAAGAACAAGGTCGACATCGTGCAGGGTCGCGGCCGGCTGGCGGGAGCGGGCCGCGTCGCGGTCGAGTCGGAGGACGGCGAGACCCGGGAGATCGCCACCCGCAACGTCGTCTTCGCAACGGGTTCCGTGATGAAGACCTTCCCCGGCTTCGAACTCGACGGCGAGAAGGTGATCGGCAGCCGCGAGGCGCTGGGTCTCCAGGAACTCCCGGCGAAGATGGCGGTCGTCGGCGCCGGATTCGTGGGCGTCGAGTTCGCCGATGTCTTCAACGCCTTCGGCGTGGACGTCACGCTGATCGAGGCGCTCGACACGCTCGTGCCCTTCGAGGATCCCGAGATCGGGAAGGCGCTCGAACGCTCGTTCAAGAAGCGGGGGATCCGCAATCTCACGAACACCCGCGTCAAGCACCTTGACCGCGACGCGAGCCCGATGGTCCTCACGGTCGTGAACCCCGACGGCAGTGAGACCGCCGAGGAGACGGATCTCGTGCTCATGGCCGTCGGACGGCGGCCCGTGTCCGAGAATCTCGGCCTCGAGAAGAACGGGGTCGCCGTGGAGAACGGCTTCATCCGGATCGACGAGTGGTGCCGGACGAACCAGCCGGGGGTCTACGCGATCGGGGACGTGGCCGGGCAGCCGATGCTGGCGCACGTCGGGTCGCACGAGGGCATCGTCGCCGCCGAGCATATCGCCGGCGCCGCCAAGCACCCGATGACGTACGGGAACATCCCCTCCGTCGGATACTGCCACCCCGAAGTCGCCTCGATCGGCATGTCCGCGGCGCAAGCCGAGGAGGCGGGCTACGAAGTCGTCACCGGCAAGTACCCGCTCGGGGCGCACGGACGCGCGCTGACCGCCGAATCCGCGGACGGTTTCGTGAAGATCGTGGCCGACGCCAAGTACGGTGAAGTGCTGGGCGTCCACATGATCGGACACAACGTGAGCGAGCTCGTGGCGGAGGTCGGCATGGCGCGCGAACTGGAAGCCACGCTGGACGAGATCGTGGGTCACGCGCACGCACACCCCAGCATGGCCGAGGCCGTGATGGAGGCCGCGTTCGCCGCGCTCGGGCGCTCGATCCACATGTAGGCGGGCGGGGGCAGGCGGAGCTTCGATGAGCGGGGAGCGGCAACTCCGCGCGGTCGACCTCGGCCGGCGCGAGTACCGGGAGGTGCTCGAGCTTCAGCGCTCCATCGCCCGCTGGCGGCGGAAATCTCCGCCGGACCATGATCTTCTTCTCCTCGTCGAACACCTCCCCGTGATCACCATCGGGCGGGGATCGAGGGAGGATTTCATCCCCCCCGACCAGGCATGGCTCGCCGAGGCGGGGCTGGATCTGGTCGAGATCGAGCGCGGCGGCGACCTCACGTATCACGGCCCCGGCCAGCTGGTGGGTTACCCGATCCTGGACCTCCGCGCGCACCGGCAGGACCTCCACTGGTATCTGCGCCGCATCGAGGAGGTGCTGCTGCGCGTCCTGGCGAAGTGCGGCCTCCCCGCGTTCCGGGTCGAATCGTACACCGGCGTGTGGACGGGTTCTCCACCCGCCGGGAGCCTCGAGACGGTCGAGCACGACGGGTTCGGAACGGTCGCCGCCGGACGCGCGGACGCCCTCATCGGGGCCGGTGCGATCCGCAAGGTCGCATCGATCGGCGTGCACGCGAGTCGCTGGATCACCCTGCACGGTTTCGCGCTCAACGTGACGCCCGAGCCCCTTGAGAACTTCCGCGGGATCGTCGCGTGCGGCATCCACGGCGTCCGCATGACGAGCCTCGCCTCCGAGGGCGCCTCTCTCACCCTGGAAGAGGCCGGCGAAGCCGTGGTGCGCGCCTTCCCCGCCGCGTTCCCGAGCCTCGCGACGTCACCCGCGCCGGAAGTCGGCCTCCGCATCTGACGTTCCCGCGGGGCTGTATTCTACGAAACGCTCGCGTCGTGCAAGCAGGTCCCGTAGCGTCCATAAGTAGCTTATTTTCAGTATATTGTCGCGTGATGCGAGCATTTTTCTCATCCCGGACCGGCTAGCTCCGTCCCCTTGCATCTCCCGCCATGTGGTGTGTATTATGGTGGG
>NZ_CANPVT010000025.1 GCF_947581735.1 Candidatus Palauibacter soopunensis | reverse complement strand
CGAGGACGACTCCAAGACGCGGCACCTGACCATTCAGAGCGGCTTCGTCATCCCGACCATCGGTGGCGGAGACACGGCGTAGGGGGCAATCCTGTTTTCCGGTTCTCCACGCCGCGCTCGGTCCCGTGTATGCGGCGCGAGTAGCGGGGCAATCGCAGCGCCAGTCCGGTAGGCGGGTCACGTTGGGTATAGTGCCCCCGATTTCTCTGGACAGTAGATTAGCAACCGATCCGGGGTCGATGAGAGAGGAGGCACTGGATGGCGCGGAGAACGGACGAGCAGGACGGCGCGGGATGGGACAATGAACATCTCTGAAGTGAAGGACATTCCGGATGCCCGCCTTGAGCGCGTGGAAATCCAGTTGGGCAACTTGACCAACCGGTTGAACCACTTCCAAGAGATCGAGGGACTATGCTGTGCGGGATTGAAGAGAACAGTTCCGGATCAGGAAACTGAACCGGGCCCTAATGGGGGCCGCGTGACGGGATCGCCTCGAGAGGCGGCTGCCAGCGGCTGGGGCGGGCCGAACGCCGGAGAGGTCCTGGTCTTCATCGTGAGCTTGCTGCTGTTGCTGGTTGTGGCGACGGCGCGTCCTCCCGTGGCACAGGCGCAGGAGCCGACGACCCGCCCTCGCGTGGGGCTCGCGCTCGGTGGCGGCGCAGCGCGCGGGCTCGCGCACGTAGGCGTCCTCGAATGGCTTGAGGAGCACAGGATTCCGGTCGATGCGATCGCCGGCACGAGCGTGGGCGGGCTTGTGGGTGGCAGCTACGCGGCGGGACGAACGGCGCTCGAAGTTCGGGACATGGTGGCCGACATCGACTGGGACCGGTTGTTTCGCGGCGATGTCGAGTACGGGCTGAAGTCGTATCGGCGCAAGGAGGATCGTCGCGGGTATCCCGTGCGTCCGGAGTTCGGTTGGCGTGACGGCCCGCGTGTAGCGCAGAGCCTCGACCCGGGCCACGAAGTCGAGTTGCTGTTGAGCCGGGTGGCGCTGCCGCATGTCGACCCGATCGATTTCGACGACCTCCCGATCCCGTTTCGCGCTGTCGCCACCGACCTGGAGGGAGCGGCGGTCGCGGAACTCGGGAGCGGTTCGCTGGCGAGCGCACTTCGCGCCACGATGTCGATTCCCGGCGTGTTCCACCCGGTCGAGCGCGACGGCCTTCTGCTCGCCGACGGCGGCCTGCTCAACAACGTGCCCGCCGACGTTGTCAGCCGGATGGGCGTGGATGTCGTCATCGCCGTCAACGTCGGGGCTCCGCTCGCAACCCGTGAGGACATGCGGTCCCTCGTCAACGTGGCGGGCCAGGCGATCGGGATCATGATGACGGAGCGGAGCCGCAGCGTGATGAGCCGCCACGCCGATCACATCCTTGCGCCACCGGTTCAAGACATATCGGCGATCGACTGGCGGCGCTTCGACACGATCCGGGCAATCGGATACCGGGCAGCCGCCGAAGCCGGCGAGTCGCTGGCCTACCTCTCGCTGTCGCCTGCCGAGTGGGCGCGGCATGTCGAGGCGCGCCGGTCGCGCCGACCTCCACCGCCCGCCGAACCTCGGTTCGTCCGGGTAGCGGGCGTGGATCGCCGTTCAGCGGAGGAGATCGTCCAAGCCGTGGAGCCGGTGCTCGGAACCGCGCTGGACCCGGACGAACTCGAGCTTCGCCTGACTCGGCTTGCAGGCGGTGGCCGGTATGGGAGTCTCGGATACGGCTTGGCGCGGGAGGGCAACCGCACGGGGATCGCGATCCGGGCTCGCGACAAACCTCATGGTCCCCCGTTCCTGAATCTCGCGCTCGAGGTCGAGGATCGCACTGGCGCCGGCTGGGAGGCGTCGGTCGGAACGCGGTTCACGGTTCTGGACGCCGGAAGCCGCGAAGCCGAACTGAGGCTCGATCTTTCGATCGGGCCGGATCCGGACGCACTGCTCGACTACTATCTGCCCGTCGCGGGATCGCCCGTCTTCCTCGCGCCGCGCATCGGCTTCGACAGCCGTCGGCAGTGGATCGCCGCAGAGACGGACGGGATATCGCCAAGTTACCGGACGCGGCGCGTGGGTGCGGGGGCCGACGTTGGCGTGGCCCTCGGTCGCGCCGGTGAACTCCGCATCGGATACGAAGCGGCCATCGTTGTCGCGCGCGTTGATGACGGTACTCCTCTCCTGCAGGACATCGACGGGCGGGAGCACGGCGCGCGCGTGAAGTTCGTGTACGACGGGCAGGACGACTGGCTGCTGCCTCGCAGCGGCATTCGGATCGCGATCGAAGCACGGCGTTTGGCGAGCGCGGCGGGCCAGTCTACCGGCTTCGCGGAGGCCCGAATCAGGAGCAGCATGTTCCTCCCCATCGGCGGGCGGGGCCGCGTCTTTCTGCTGCTGGCCGGGACCGAGGCGTTCGACGATCGGCTCGTGCCCTTGTACCAGTCGACGCTCGGGGGTCCCTTTCGCCTCAGCACGTTCGAGCGCGACGAGTTCCGCGGCGTCCGCACGGCGTATGCCGGCACGGGATACCTGCACCAGTTCGGGCGGTTGCCCGATTTCATGGGCGGCCCGATCCATGGCGGTGCCTGGATCGAGACCGGCTGGATCGAGACCGGCACTGCGCTCCCGGAGGCCAGGCACGCCGATCTCGCCCCGAACCTCTCGGCCGGGCTGCTCGTCGACACGCTGCTCGGCGCACTACTCGGCGGCGCGAGCATTGCCGAGGGCCGCAGGCCGAGAATCAACATCGCGCTCGGTCGTCCGTTCTGGTAACGTGGCAAGGAGTGCGGATCACGAGGAGCGGTCCCGGTGCCGGTCTCGGCGCTCCAGCGTTCGAGACCGGAGGTCCGGCACGTTGAAGACCCCGCACGTAGGCTCGTGGCAGTCGGCGCAGCGCACGTCCCGGCCTCGACGCTGCGCGCCGAGCTCGTCGAGGGCGTAGCGAACCTGCTTGAACTTGGGCGATACGCCGTCGATCCGGCTCACGATCTCAGCGCCCCGCTTCTTGGCCCCGGTCTCGGCTCCGTCGAAACGCGCGTTCACCCTCGATTCCAGGGCGGCGATGCGCCTGTTCAGCTGATCGAAGCCGGCCACGACTCGGCTCTCAAGTTTCGCCAGCGTGACACCGAGCTCCTGGATCGCGAATCTCATGTGCCCGTCCACTTCGTTCTGCCACTAGAAAATATGGAAGGGCCGGCCCCCGCCGGCTTATCGTGGGTTAGCGCCGACGGTGAGCGGAGGTGCCAGAGCCACATGCGACGCTCAGGTCGCAACCGGAACAGGAGACCGGCCCCATGAAGAAGCTGAAGACCAAGGTGTACGTCGGGATGGATGTCCACAAGGACAGCGTGACGATCGCGGTGCTGCCGGAGGGAGCGCGGGAGCCGACGCTGGTGAAGCGGCTGTCGCACGATCCTCGGGGACTCAGGCGGCTGCTGGACCGTTTGGCCCGGGAGCATGAGGTGCGCGCCTGCTACGAGGCGAGCGGTGCGGGCTACGTGCTCGAGCGGATGATCCGGGGCTGGGGCCACGACTGCGAGATCGTGGCTCCCTCGCTGATTCCGCGACGTCCGGGAGAACAGCGCAAGCACGACCGCAAGGACGCGGAGGAACTTGCGAGGCTGTACCGGGCGGGGGAGCTGGTGCGGCGGACACTCTGATCGCGACGGGCGTGGACCGGGACTTGCGGAAGGTGAGGCGGCCGGTGCAGTGGATCCGGGACTTGCGAAGGTTGTAGATGCGGGCGTTGAAGATGTGGGCGAGGCGCTCGAAGCGCGCGTCGCCGTAGACCTCGTGCATCCGCCGCAGGACCACCTTGGTGGCGGGACCGGAGAGCTGTCCGAAGGCCTCGTCGACCTCGGCCAGCAGGGCGGCGCCATGGGGTGTGTATCGGCGCGCGAACCCGTTCGGCGGAGGCTTCCCGCGGCGATCGCGGATGTGGCCGGTGCGGCGGTGTTGGGCGACGAGGCGGGTGATCTGGGCCCTGGACAAGCCCGTCACCTTCTCCAAGTACCGCTTCACCAGCCCCTTCTCGGGCTTGCGGAGCCCGTGGTACGCGAAGCGGACCAGCGTGCGGCGCACGAAGGCGTAGGCGGAGGGCCGGTCTGGTGAGCCCGAAGTCCGTCGGCTCGTTGCCCTCCAGGAAGGCCCGGATCCGGTCGAGGGTGCGAATCCGTTCGATGCGAAGTGTCACGATCATCCTCCGATGATCTCTTCGCCCCGGACTTCAGGCTCCCCGCTGGAAACCGACTCCGCGTTCAGGCTCATTCGCCGTCGGACAAGACTCCGGGTGACGATCTCGGGCTTATCACCTGGACGGACAGCCATGACTTGGTGCCCGACGGGCCCCGGAACGAATGGGCCGAGACTAACACGAATTCGGACGGCCGAGTTGGCTTCCCAGTTGACCTACAACGGGGCGACAAGCACCATTCCCGGTCGAACTCGACCGGCTTACCAGACTGGAAGCGAGGCGTAATGACGCCTGACGATTCCGCCCGCGCCGCTCCCGCCGAAGACCGGTTGCTCGGGCAGCGGGAAACGCCGACCACCTCCGCGGCCGGGGCCACGGGAACGAAGCCCTCGCTCCGCCATGTCGGCGTTCGCGTGCGCCTGTATCCGAACCGGACTCAGGCCGAAGCGATGGAGCAGTGTGCCGAAGCTCTTCGAAGCCTCTGGAATCTGCTGCTCGCCCACGGCATCCGGCACCATGAGGAGCGCGGCAAGGTCATGACCGCCAAGGAGCGCGAAGTGTTCGCAGGCCAGTGGAACCGGGCCACCGGCCGCATCTATCCCAGTAACGCCGTTTACCGGATTGCGCGCGAAGTGGGCGATGCCTACCGGCACTGGCACCTGGGGCTCGAAGCCGGACGCAAGGCCGGGCTCCCCGCGTTCAAGAAGCGGGGAAACCCTCCTGGCATCTACATGCACAACGAGGTCCTGCGCTTCGACGGCAGCCGTGTCCGGCTCCCGAGATTCGGCTGGATGCGGTGGCGGGGCGGGAGCCTGCCTTCCTGCCGGCTGCCTGGGGGCAAGCGCCGCGCGACGCGCGGCCTGCTGTCCGGTCGCGTCCGGATGGATGCCGGGTGCTGGATGCTGTCGTGCGTTTTCGAGTGCGGGCCGCTTGCCGAGGCGGTGCCCGCTGCGGACGCCGTCGGCGTGGCCCTGGGCATCAACGACCTGGCAACCATTTGCGACTCGCGCGGGCAAGTCACCGTCGTCCGTTCCGAAAAGTGGCTGGGCCGCGCGGAGAAGCGTCTCAAGCGGCTCCAGAGGTCCGTTGCGCGATGCAAGCGGGACAGCAATCGACGCGCGAAGGCGAAGCGCAGCATGGCGGTCCTACACCGAAGGGTCCGTCATCAGCGGCTCGATGCGATTCACAAGGCCACAACGGCGATCGTCGAGGCCGCCGGGCACATCACGATCGAGGCATTGCCGATCCGCGAGATGATGGGCGATCCGCGCTTGGCAAAGGCGCTGGCGAACTCCGGCCTGGGCGAGTTCCTTCGCCAGATCCGGTACAAAGCCGAGTGGCACGGCCGGACCGTGACGGAAGTCAGCACCTCGTTTGCCCGCTCGCAGGTCTGCTCCAGCTGCGGTCACCGGAACGAGGACATGCGCGGACTCGGAAACCGGCCTTTCGCGTGCGCGAAATGTGGCTACAATACAGGTAGTGCCGTGAATGCGGCGCAGAGCCTCTTGCGGTACGGCGCGAGGTACGCCGGAACCGGGGGCCACGGCCCCGAACGCACGGGGAGACCGCAGTCGCCGAAGCCTCGGCTTCGGGGCCGGTCGCGGAACCGTGAATCGCGTCGTCCCGGTCGGCGGACGCGAATGCCGGAATCGTCACCGTTACAATCCTCACGGCAGGGCGCCCCAAAGGATGTCGGAAGCCGGGATCGTCTACCGAAGCCCGACCCAGCCCAGGGGCCTCCGAGACTGGTCGGGTGCCCCACGGAAACCTGATGCCTTCGTCAGAATTCTGTATGCGAGACGCCCCGAAACGCATGGGTAGAGCCCCATAACCGGCTCGGGCGCTCGAACGTTGGGCTGCCGGCGTTTGGCACCGGTCTTGCCCTAAGACCCCCCACGCGGACGATTTCGCCCGATGAGTCAAACCTCCAAAACGAGGGAGAAACCATGGATCGTTGGAGAAAGTTCACAGTGGCTGCGCTTGTCGCGGTCCTGACCATCACCGCCTGCGACGAGGGCACTCCACCGCCGGTGGAGCCCCCGCCCCCGCCGACTCCCGTGGGAAGCATCTCCGGGACGGTAACAATTGACGGGACGGCTGCCGCCGGCATCACCGCCACCCTTTCCTCCGGTGCGACCACGAGCACCGGCGCAGGGGGCAGCTTCGCCTTCTCGGGCGTCGAAGCCGGGACCTACACGGTCACCATCAGCGGCTTCCCCGAGGATGCGACGTTCGCCCAGGTGACGCAGTCCGCGACCATCGCAAGCGAGGGTCAGAACGTTCAACTCAACTTCGCCGGTGAGTACATCCGCTCCTCGGCGGTGGTCGGCAACGTGGTTGCGGCCGACGCGATGATGAGCGGCGGCGACGGCCAGCCCGAAACGCTGGTCGGCGTGACGGTCACGCTCGACGGCGAGCACGCCATGGGCGTGATCATGGAGACCGGCATGGACGGCGGCTTCGCCTTCACCGGGCTCCGCGCGGGCACCTACACGGTGACGATCAGCGACTTCCCGGAGGACATCTCCTTCGAGACGGTGAGCGTCGAGGTCGAGGTCGACGTGGGCGAGGTCGGCCAGGCCGACTTCACGGGCCACTACATCCGCACCTCCGCGGTCGAGGGCCAGGTGATCATCGACGGCGAGGGCCTCCAGGGCGTCTTGGTGACGCTGGTGGGCGGTCCGTCCGACGAGAACTTCACCATGACGAGTGATGCCGACGGCATGTACCGGTTCGAGGACCTGCGCCCCGGCGACTACACGGTCAGCATCTCCGACTTCGACACCCGCGACTACGAGTTCGCCGCCACGTCGCAGGACGTGAGCGTGGATCTCGACGAGACGGGAACGGTGTCGTTCACGGGCGTCCTGCTCCGCACCTCCGGCATCAGCGGCCGGGTGAGCGTCGAGGGCATGGGCCTCGACGGCATCGCGGTCACGCTGTCGGGCGCGGCCGACGCGAGCACGACGACCGACGCGGGCGGCCAGTACTCCTTCGCGGGTCTGGCGGCGGGCGACTACACGGTCTCGATCGCGGTCGACGACCCCGCCTACGTGTTCGACATGATGAGCATGGACAGGACGGTCGGCGACGACGATTCACAGATCGTGAACTTCGAGGGCATGCACGCGCGCACCGCGAGTGTTGGCGGTCAGCTGTTCATCGACGAACTGGACAAGAACGACATGATGGACGCGGGCGAGCACCCGTTGCCGGCACCTGGTGTTCCGGTGGCGCTGGTGGGCCCGGGGGTCAATGACCAGCGGCTGAGCGCGACGAACGCGGCCGGCCAGTTCTCATTCGGCGGCCTGCGCGCCGGCTCGTACCAGTTGGTCGTGCCGATCGACGCTTCGGCTGCAGCCATGCTGGCGGAACACGACATCGCCTACGGCGGGCCGGGGACGGGCTACGCCTTCGACCTCGGAGTCGGCGAGAACAAGATGCAGGGCGTTCCGTTCGACATCACGCACACGACGATCAACGTCGCGGTCACGCTGAAGGGCGGTGACTACCGCGGCGATCCGATTCCCGGCGCCAGCGTCGCGTTCTACGCGGACGCGAGCGGTGATACCAAGGTCGCCGACGGCATGACCATGGTCGGCGAGGCCGGCGTCTACGCGTCCGTCAAGGTCGCGCGTGCCGGCACCAGCGACAACACGGTCCACATGATGGTCGGCGCGGAAGGCTACTTCATGGATCCGTCGGCCGGGATGCAGGCCGTGACGTGGGATCCGCAGTCGTTCGTGCACCCGGCGGCGGACGCGAATCCGCCTGCGGTGCTCAACGACGCCGACATCGTCAACCTGAGCGTCAGCGCGAACGTCAGCGGCGCCACGGTCATGACCGACTACGGTGGCGGCGAAGCGCTCGCCGGTTGGGCGATCGACGTCACCTCGGGTGGCGAAGCGGTAGCGGGCGCGCCGACGATGCTGGACGACGACGGCAACGCGTCGCTCATGACCGTCGTGGGCCCCGGCGATCTGCCTGCAGCGTTCGCCTTCGCGGCCGCCGACGACCAGGACGACGACATGGACGGCGGCGAGATGTACGAGAGCTCTGCGGGTGGGTACCTGCACACCGGGCTCAAGCTGGCTGGCGCCATGGACGCCGACCCGATCGTGGTGACCTACACGACGCAGACGCTGAAGGTCTACGTGCACCAC